>JBAUJK010000256.1:0-3527 GCA_049683695.1 Burkholderiaceae bacterium | reverse complement strand
GATTTCGGCGGCCGTCCAGCGACGCGGCCGGTCCTGGGCCACCAGCAGACATAGCGCGGATCGCCCTGTGTCCAGCGGCACCGCCACCGCCGCGCGGATGCCGTTCGCCTCCCAGCCGCGCCGCAGGTCGCTGGCGCCGAATGGCGCATGCGCCAGGTCGTTCGCCACCAGCCGCGCACCGTGGCCCGCGGCCGGACACGGCAGGCCGAACTCGGCGCCATGCCAGCCGGTCCCCGGGTCGGCATCGTCGCGGTAGCCGGCGAACCAGTCCAGCCTGTCCCAGGTGCGCTGGCCGCGGCCGAACAATACCTGCGACGCCTCCAGGTGGCGGCCCAGCAGCCGCGCGGCCACGGCGCAGATGTCTTCCGGCTCGGACAGGCCGCGCATCGCGTCGGCCACCTGCAGCTGCAGCGCCTGCCGCCGCTGCGCCAGCACTTGCCCGGTGGTCTCCGTGCAGATGCCGTAGAAACCGGCGTTGATGCCGGCATCGTTCTGCAGCGGCGCCAGGGAAAAGGTCAGCCACAATTTTTCTTCGTAGCCGTCGCGCACCACCAGCAGCGGCGTGTTTTCACAATAGAAGCCGGAACCGGTGGCGGTCAGCTCCAGCATCGAGCCCAGCACGTTCTCGACGTCCCGCCAGATTTCCCGCAGCGGACAGCCGAAAGCGCCCGGATGCCGGCTGCCGAGGATGTCGGCGTAGGCGGCGTTGTAGATGACGTTCAGGCGCGGCCCCCAGGCCACGAACATCGGGAAGCCCGAAGACAGTGCCATCCGCACCGCCGTCTTCAATGCCGGCGGCCAGTCCTGCGGCTTCCCCAGCGGCGAGCGGTTCCAGTCGTATTCGCGCAGCAGCGTATGGGCGGCGCTATCGCCGGGGAAGATGCCGGCAATCGAAACTCTGGGGTTCTTCATCAATCGGGCGAACGCGTGATGAGTGGACGGAGAGTTCTGCGGGATCGGGCGAACGCGTGATGAGTGGACGGAGAGTTCTGCGGGAACAGGCGGCAGGTGGATTGCGCGGTGCCTGCGGCCCAGCGCCCAATAGTAGCCGCATTCCGAAAAAAACGTGCAGAAACGACCTGCCCATGGCGCCGCCGGCCCGTCGCGGCTGCCGCCCAATGTCCATCCGGCTTGCGATTGGTCAAGAGCATGCCGCTGGGCGTCCGGCACCAGCTTCCGATAAACGAGGCGGCCCGCCCGGAGCAGCGCCGGCCAGCGATGCCAGACCGCGGGCGGGAATAATTTTTCGCCATTGCGGTCTTGAAAACCCCCCTACCCGTCCCTATACTTAGCACTCGTTGGGGGAGAGTGCCAATTTCTTCCCTGGCCTTCCAACCTCTGGGCGGGACTTGCCTGCCGGCTGGCGCCAAATGCCGCCGGCCAAGTGGCCGCGGAATCTTTCAATTTTTGAACTTTAAAAGGAGTTTGTATGAACCTTCGTCCTTTGCACGATCGCGTCATCGTCAAGCGGCTCGATCAGGAAACCAAGACGGCGTCCGGCATCGTTCTCCCGGAAACGGCGGCCGAAAAGCCGGATCAGGGCGAAGTCCTGGCAGTGGGCAACGGCAAGGTGCAGGAAGACGGCAAGGTCCGCCCGCTCGACGTCAAGGTCGGCGATCGCGTCCTGTTCGGCAAGTATTCCGGCCAGGCGGTCAAGGTGGAAGGCGAAGAACTGCTGGTGATGCGCGAAGAAGACATCATGGCGATCGTCCAGAAGTGATGCGGATGTCCAAACGCACGGCGTTTGGAAACCACTGCATCACCCCGGCACTGCCGGGATTCAGCGACGTAACCGCGTTGCTACAGCTTGCGGGGCGCAGCGCCCCAACGAATAGCGTAAATAGCGAAATCTCACCAACGAATTCAAGGAGCAACAAACATGGCAGCTAAAGAAGTCGTATTCGGCGATGCCGCCCGCGCCAAGATGGTCGAAGGCGTCAACATCCTCGCCAACGCCGTCAAGGTCACCCTCGGCCCCAAGGGCCGCAACGTCGTGCTGGAACGCTCGTTCGGCGCCCCCACCGTCACCAAGGACGGCGTTTCGGTGGCCAAGGAAATCGAGCTGAAGGACAAACTGCAGAACATGGGCGCGCAGATGGTCAAGGAAGTCGCTTCCAAGACTTCCGATAACGCCGGCGACGGCACCACCACCGCCACCGTGCTGGCCCAGGCGCTGGTGCGCGAAGGCATGAAGTCGGTTGCCGCCGGCATGAACCCGATGGACCTGAAGCGCGGCATCGACAAGGCGGTGGCCGCCACCGTCGAAGAGCTGAAGAAGATTTCCCGCCCCTGCACCACTTCGAAGGAAATCGCCCAGGTTGGCTCGATCTCGGCCAACAGCGATACCTCGATCGGTGATCGCATCTCGGAAGCGATGGAAAAGGTCGGCAAGGAAGGCGTCATCACCGTCGAAGACGGCAAGTCGCTGAACGACGAACTCGACATCGTCGAAGGCATGCAGTTCGACCGCGGCTACCTGTCGCCGTACTTCATCAACAACCCGGACAAGCAGGTCGCGATCCTCGACAACCCGTTCGTGCTGCTGTGCGACAAGAAGATCTCCAACATCCGTGATCTGCTGCCGGCGCTGGAGCAGGTCGCCAAGGCTGGCCGTCCGCTCCTGATCGTCGCCGAAGACATCGAAGGCGAAGCGCTGGCGACGCTGGTGGTCAACAACATCCGCGGCATCCTGAAGACCTGTGCCGTCAAGGCTCCGGGCTTCGGCGACCGTCGCAAGGCGATGCTGGAAGACATCGCGATCCTGACCGGCGGCCAAGTGATCGCCGAGGAAGTCGGCCTGACGCTGGAAAAGGTCACGCTGGAAGACCTGGGCCAGGCCAAGCGCGTCGAAGTCGGCAAGGAAAACACGATCCTGATCGACGGCGCCGGCCAAGCTGCCAACATCGAATCGCGCGTCAAGCAGATCCGCGTGCAGATCGAGGAAGCGACTTCCGACTACGACCGTGAAAAGCTGCAGGAACGCGTGGCCAAGCTGGCCGGCGGCGTGGCGGTGATCAAGGTCGGTGCCGCGACCGAAGTCGAAATGAAGGAAAAGAAGGCCCGCGTCGAAGACGCGCTGCACGCCACCCGCGCAGCCGTCGAAGAAGGCATCGTGCCGGGCGGCGGCGTGGCGCTGCTGCGTGCGCGCGCCAACCTGCAGGTCAAGGGCGACAACCCGGACCAGGAAGCCGGCATCCGCATCGTGCTGCGCGCGATGGAAGAGCCGCTGCGCATGATCGTCACCAACGCCGGCGAAGAAGCGTCGGTCGTCATCAACAAGGTGCTGGAAGGCAAGGGTAACTTCGGTTACAACGCTGCCAACGACACCTACGGCGACATGGTCGAAATGGGCGTGCTCGATCCGACCAAGGTGACCCGCTCGGCGCTGCAGAACGCGGCTTCGATCGCTTCGCTGATGCTGACCACCGACTGCATGGTGGCCGAGATCGTCGAAGACAAGCCGGCTGTCGGCGGCATGGGTGGCATGGGCGGCATGGGTGGCATGGGCGGCATGGATGGCATGATGT
>JBAUJK010000255.1:0-7704 GCA_049683695.1 Burkholderiaceae bacterium | reverse complement strand
GCCGCGCCGTGCGCGCCATGGCTGATGCGGCAGCTGGCGGCGGCGGTCGAACGCGCCGGCGTGCCGCCGTTCGAGCTGCTGTCCGGCGCCGGCCACGACGCGATGGCGATGGCCAGGATCACCGACGTCGCGATGCTGTTTACACGCTGCGGCAACGGCGGCATCAGCCACAACCCGCTGGAAACCATGACCGCCGACGATGCCGAGGTATCGGCGCAGGTATTCCTCGACTTCCTGCGCCATTTCCAGCCGCCGGCTGGCTGATATCCTGCTGCGCTGCCGTTCCCGCGCCGGCGGGAACCGCACGCCTCGGGCGCTGCCGCTCCCGTCCAACTTTGCCGTCCACCGAACCCGCCATGCCCAAAACCCTGCTGATCAAGAATGCTGCCGTCGTCGTCACGATGGACGATACGCGCCGCGAAATCGCCGACGGCTCGGTGTTCATCCGCGGCAACGCGATCGAACAGGTCGGCGCCGCCGCCGAGCTGCCGCAGCACGCCGATGAAGTGATCGACGCCCGCCACCACGTCGTGCTGCCGGGACTGATCAATACCCATCACCACATGTACCAGAGCCTGACGCGGGCGCTGCCGGCGGCGCAGGACGGCGAACTGTTCGAATGGCTGACCAGCCTGTACCCGGTGTGGGCCACCCTGACGCCGGAGATGATCCGCGTCTCGACCCAGACCGCGATGGCGGAGCTGATGCTGTCCGGCTGCACCACCAGCAGCGACCACCTGTACATCTACCCGAACGGCTGCCGGCTCGATGACAGCATCGAGGCGGCGCAGGAAATCGGCATGCGCTTTCACGCTGCGCGCGGCGCGATGAGCGTTGGCCAATCGAAAGGCGGCCTGCCGCCAGACCGCGTGGTGGAGGACGAGGCGGCGATCCTGAAGGAGACCCAGCGCCTGATCGAGACCTATCACGACGCCGGCCGCCACGCGATGCAGCGCATCGTGGTCGCGCCATGCTCGCCGTTCTCGGTGTCGCGCGACCTGATGCGCGAATCCGCGGCGCTGGCGCGCAGCTTCGGCGTCTCGCTGCACACGCATCTGGCGGAGAACGTCAACGACGTCGCCTACAGCCGCGAGAAGTTCAACATGACGCCGGCGCAGTACGCCGAGGATTGCGGCTGGGTCGGGCACGACGTCTGGCACGCGCACTGCGTGCAGCTGGATGACGCCGGCATCGCGCTGTTCGGCCATACGCATACCGGCGTCGCCCATTGCCCGTGCTCCAACATGCGGCTGGCGTCCGGCATCGCGCCGGTGCGCAAGATGCTCGACGCCGGCGTGCCGGTCGGCCTCGGCGTCGACGGCTCGGCCTCGAACGACGGCGCTCACCTGCTCGGCGAGGCGCGGCAGGCGATGCTGCTGCAGCGCGTCGCGCACTGGGACAGCAGCGGCCCGGCGGCGATGACCGCGCGCCAGGCGCTGGAAGTGGCGACGCTGGGCGGCGCCCGCGTGCTGAACCGCGACGACATCGGCGCACTGAAGCCGGGCATGGCGGCCGACATCGTGCTGTTCGACCTGAACCAGATCGGCTACGCCGGCGCGCTGCACGATCCGGTGGCGGCGCTGGTGTTCTGCACGCCGTCCAGCGTCGCCTGGAGCGTCATCAACGGCCGCGTGGTGGTGCGCGAGGGCACCTGCGTGACGCTGGACACCGGCCTGCTGCGCGAACGGCACAACCGGCTGGCGCGCGAGCTGGCCGAAGCGGCACGCTGAACGCGGGACCTATCGGCAGCGGGTGCGGTCATACCGGGCATGATCCCGGGAGAACGCCATGCCACATCCAATGCTCAGATCGTTCGACAGTCTTTCCGAAGCCGAACAGGCGGCGCGCCGTCTGTTCGACGCCGGCATTCCATCGTCGCAAGTGCAGATCGAATCGCGACTGGATGAAACCGGCGCCACCAGCGGCAACTTTGCCACCGGCAACCCGAAGAGCGGCCGCAGCCGGCTGCACGAATCGTCGATCGCGGTCGACGACCGCGAGTACCGCAAGGATTTCGCCAGCACCGAATGGCGCGGCACCGTGCTGCTGACGGTCGACGTCGACGACGACCGCCAGCAAGAAAAGGCGGCGGCGGCGCTCGGCGACCACGGCATCGACCCGAACGGCCCGCGGCACTAGCGCCAATCCGGCGTCAGCCCGGGGCAGCGCCGGGCGTGCGCCGAGCATGGTAGGCGACAGCCTTCAGCGGCGCCCCCGAAGGCTCGCCGCTGGCCGCGTTGCCGCTCGGCTGAAGCAGCATCCGGCCGGCTCAGCCGGCCAGCCCCATCCCCTGCTGCGCACCGCCGCGCTTCAGCGGCTGGCCAGCCTGCTTCTGATGCAGCATGTCGACCATCTTCTGGTTGAAGGCCGGGATGTCGTCCGGCTTGCGGCTGCTGACCCAGTTGCCGTCGACCACCGCTTCCTGGTCGACCCAGTGGCCGCCGGCATTGCGGATGTCGTCCTGCAGCGTCGGCCAGCTGGTCATCGTGCGGCCGTCCACCAGTCCGGCCGACACCAGCACCCAGCCGCCGTGGCAGATCACGAACACCGGCTTGCCGGCTTCATCGATCTGCTGCACGAAGCGCTGCGCCGCCGGGATTATCCGCATCTGGTCGCCGTTGATGACGCCGCCCGGCAGCAATACCGCGTCGAAATCCTCGGCCCGCGCCTGATCGAAGGTCAAATCGACCGTGAACTGGTCGGCCTTGTCGTGATGCCGGAAGCCCTGAACCTTGCCCTGTTTCTGTGACACCACCTGGGTGATGGCGCCGTGTTTTTCCAGCGCATCCCTGGGGCCGGTGAATTCCACCTGTTCGAAACCGTCGGTCACCAGTATCGCGACGCGCATGCCGTGAAGGCCCGTATCGTCTTTGTCCATCGTGTTCTCCTGCTCGATAGCATTACGCCTGAAGAAGCGGCTCTGCCGCCGTTCGAGGATGGAGTCGCGCGCCGGACGGATGTTCCGCCGGCACGCCGGATTCTTCCGCTTCTGGCCGGCCGCCGGTACGCTGCGGCACAATAGACGTTTGCGCTACTTGACTGGCGGGCGCGTCTGGAAAGGTTAGGCCATGGAACTGCTGCTGGATCGCTTCCCGTCGCCGCTCGGCGACATCCTGCTGGTGTCGGACGGCCAGTACCTGCGCGCGATCGAATTCTGGGATGCAGACGACCGCCTGCATCAACTGCTGCGGCTGCATTACGGCCGCTACCAGCTGTCCGAAGCGCGCAACCCGGGCGGCTTTTCGGCCAAGATCCAGCGCTACATGGAAGGCGACCTGCACGTGATCGACGACCTGCCGGTGGCCACCGGCGGCACGCCGTTCCAGCGCGCGGTGTGGGCGGCGCTGCGCACGATTCCGGCCGGCACCACGCTCAGCTACGGCGCGCTGGCACGCCAGATCGGACGGCCGCAGGCGGTGCGCGCGGTCGGGCTGGCCAACGGCGCCAACCCGGTCAGCATCGTCGTCCCCTGCCATCGCGTGATCGGCAGCAGCGGCGCGCTGACCGGCTACGGCGGCGGCATCGAGCGCAAGCGCTGGCTGCTGCGCCACGAAGGCTGCGATCTGCGCCAGCGCGATGCGGCCGATGCCGGGCAGAAGCCGCTGTTCGAGGGAGTATATTAATAAAATTCCTAATTCACGCCCGGCTTGAGGCCTGAGCAAAGGGAGTATATGTCTGCCACCGGGTCTTCCCGGGTGCCGGCGGCAATCCGCCCGGATCGATGCCGGCGACGCGCTCCGGCGCTGGCTCGCGCGCGACGGCACAATACGGCTTGCCGCGCGGCAGCACCCACCCGCCGTCGCCCGATTTTTCCAACCCGCATCCATTCCGCCACCATTCCGACATGAGCAAATTCTGGAGTCCCGTCGTCTCGCAGCTGACCCCCTACGTGCCCGGCGAACAGCCGCAAATGACGAAGCTGATCAAGCTGAACACCAACGAAAACCCGTTCGGGCCGTCGCCGCAGGTGCTGGCGGCACTGCGCGGCGCGATCGACGACGGCCTGCGCCTGTACCCGGACCCGAACGCCGGCCGGCTGAAGCAGACGCTGGCCGCCTACCATGGCGTCGTGCCCGAGCAGGTGTTCGTCGGCAACGGCTCGGACGAAGTGCTGGCGCTGGCGTTCGCCGCGCTGCTGCAGCACGATGCGCCGCTGCTGTTCCCGGACATCACCTACAGCTTCTATCCGGTCTATTGCCGGCTGTACGGCATCGACTACGCGACCGTGCCGCTGACCGACGCGATGGAAATCGACATCGCCGACTACCGCCGCCCCTGCGGCGGCATCATCTTCCCGAATCCAAACGCGCCGACCGGCATCGCGCTGGCGCCGGCCGCGATCGAAACGCTGCTGGCCGAACACCCGGACCAGGTCGTGGTGGTGGATGAAGCCTACGTCGACTTCGGCGCCGAATCGGCGATCGCGCTGGTGGCGCGCCACCCGAACCTGCTGGTGGTGCAGACACTGTCGAAATCGCGCTCGCTGGCCGGCCTGCGGGTCGGCTTCGCGATCGGCCAGCCGCACCTGATCGAGGCGCTGGAACGGGTCAAGAACAGCTTCAACTCCTATCCGCTGGACCGGCTGGCGATCGCCGGCGCGGTAGCGGCGTTCGAGGACGACGACTACTTCCGCCGCACCCGCGACGCGGTGGTGCAGGAGCGCGAGCAGCTGGCGCGGCGGCTGGCCGGGTTCGGCTTCGAGGTGCTGCCGTCGCAGGCCAACTTCCTGTTCGTGCGCCATACGCGGCGCGACGCCGCCCAACTGGCGGCGGCGCTGCGCGCGCGCTCGATCATCGTGCGCCATTTCGCCCAGCCCAGGGTCGACCAGTACCTGCGCATCAGCATCGGCAGCGCCGACGACTGTGCAGCGCTGGTACGGGCACTCGGCGAAATCCTGGCCGAACGCTAGCGCCCCGAGCCTGTTCCGGCAGGCCGGTATCAGGCTTCCGTATCAGGCTTTTCCGATAGCGCAAATCAGGGCGCCCCGATGGCGGTGCCGGCCGCGCAGTTGCACACTTGCATAAACTGCGACGCCTGCGGCGCCTCATCCCGGCCCCGGCCGCATTTCGGAATCTGCCGCGGCGGACACGCACCGCCACGGCACGCCGGCTCGCGCGCCGGCGTCCCCAAGAAAGCCCCCATGGAAAAACTCAGCCGCCGCCAGCTGTTGCAAGCCGCCGTCGCCAGCGGCGCGGCGCTGCTGATGTCCTGGCTCGGCCTGAGACCGGCCGCCGCCAGCGTCGATCCGGCGGTCCCGCGCGGGCCAGCGGAGCGCCGCTTTTCCTGGTTTGGCGCCGACGAGCTGGCCTTCGTCAATGCCGCGCTGGCGCGGCTGATCCCCGCCGACGAGCTCGGCCCCGGCGCGCGCGAAGCGGACGTCGCCTTCTTCATCGACCAGCAGCTGGCGGGCAGTTTCGGCCGCGCCGAGACCTGGTACATGCAGGGGCCGTGGCAGAAGGGCACGCCGGAACAGGGCTATCAGCTGAAGCTGACGCCGGCACAGCTGTACCGCGTCGCGATCCCGGCGATCGACGCCCATTGCCGCCGCAGCTACGGTGGCAAGGTATTCGCCGCGCTGGCCGCCGAACAGCAGGACGAGGTATTGCACGGGCTGGAACAGGGCAAAATCGAGCTGGAGAGTGCCCCGGCCAAGGATTTCTTTTCGCAATTCTGGGAAAACGTCAACGAGGGCTTTTTCGCCGATCCGATGTACGGCGGCAACCGCGACTTCGCCGGCTGGAAGCTGGTCGGCTTTCCCGGCCCGCGCTACAACTACCTCACCGAAATCGAACAGTACGGCAAGACCTATGCGATGCCGCCGGTCGGCCTGCTCGGCCGCGACGGCTCGGCGCTGCGCAAGGGCTAGAAAGGAGTTGCATGGCGACCCGCCTGAAGGAAGTCGACGTGGTGCTGGTCGGCTTCGGCTGGACCGCGTCGATCCTGGCCCAGGAATTGACCGAGGCCGGACTGCAGGTGCTGGCGATCGAACGCGGCAAGGCGCGCGACACGGTGCCGGATTTCGCCACCACCCACATCCAGGACGAGCTGCGCTACGCGGTGCGCAATGGTTTGTTCGAGGAGCCGGCGCGCAGCACGCTGACCTTCCGCAATTCGGCCGACCAGGTGGCGCTGCCGATGCGTCACCTCGGCTCGTTCAACCCGGCTTCCGGTGTCGGCGGCGCCGGCGTGCACTGGAACGGCCAGAACTGGCGCTTTTTGCCGTCCGATTTCGTGATCCGCAGCCATACCGAACAGCGCTACGGCAAGAACTTCATCCCGGCCGACATGACGATCCAGGACTGGGGCGTCACCTACGACGAGCTGGAGCCGTACTATGACCGTTTCGAATACCTGTGCGGCATCTCCGGCCAGGCCGGCAACATCGGCGGCCAATTGCAGCAAGGCGGCAACCCGTTCGAAGGCGCGCGCGCCCGCGCCTATCCGCTGCCGCCGTTGAAGCGCAGCTACGCCACCGTGCTGTTCGACAAAGCCGCCAAGGAAGCCGGCTTCAAGCCCTTCCCCTGCCCGGCCGCCAACACCTCGGAGCCGTACAAGAATCCGTACGGGGTGCAGATGGGCCAGTGCACCTATTGCGGCTATTGCGAATGGTTCGGCTGCGGCAACTATTCGAAGGCGTCGCCGCAAAGCACGATCTTCCCGGTGCTGCTGCCGAAGAAGAATTTCGCCTACCGCACGCTGTGCAACGTCACCCGCGTCAACCTCGACAGCCGCGGCCGCCGTGCCACCGGCGTTACCTACGTCGACGTCCAGGGGCGCGAATTCGAACAGCCGGCGCAGCTGGTGATCCTGTGCGCGTTCGCGCAGCACAACGTGCACCTGCTGCTGCTGTCCGGCATCGGCAAGCCCTACGATCCGCAAACCAATACCGGCGTGGTCGGGCGCAACTATGCCTACCAGATCACCTCGTCGGTCAACGTGTTCCTGAACGAAAACATCAACCCGTTCATGGGCGCCGGCGCGCTCGGGCAGGCGATCGACGAATTCAACGGCGACAATTTCGACCACGGCCCGCACGGCTTCGTCGGCGGCGGCTATATCGCGCTGTGGACCACCGGCGGACGGCCGATCCTGCAGCAGCACGGCTTGCCGGAAGGGACGCCGAAATGGGGCGCCGGCTGGAAAAAAGGCATGCACGAAAATTATCTGCGCAACATCCCGATCGCCACCCACGGCAGCGTGATGAGCTATCGCGGTTCCTGGCTCGATCTCGACCCGACCTACCGCGACGTCTACGGCAACCCGCTGTTGCGGCTGACCTTCGACTTCCAGGAAAACGAGCTGAAGATGTCGCGCTTTCTGACCGACCGCGCGGCGCAGATCGCGCGCGCGATGAAGCCGCGCTCGATCAAGATCGAGTATCGCGAAGGCCACTATTCGATCCTGCCGTACGAGACCACGCACAACACCGGCGGCGCGGTGATGGGCACCGATCCGAAGACCAGCGTGGTCAACCGCTACCTGCAGTCGTGGGACGTGCCAAACCTGTTCGTGGTCGGCTCCACGGTGTTCCCGCAGAACGCCGGCTACAACCCGACCGGCACCGTCGGCGCGCTGGCCTACTGGACGGCGGACGCGATCCGCAACCAGTACCTGAAGCGGCCCGGCCCGCTGGTGCAGGGCTAGGAGCAGCGGCATGCGCGCCCCTGCCCGGCTCCTGCACGCGGCGGTCCTGCTGGCGGGGCT
>JBAUJK010000254.1:0-3939 GCA_049683695.1 Burkholderiaceae bacterium | reverse complement strand
GGGCTCGCATCGGCAGCGCGGCCGCCGCCGCCGGCGCGGTCGCCACCGGCTTGTGCGGGAAGCGGCGCCGGATGAACGGCCAGATGCCGTCGCGCGCGCGCTGCAGCAACAGCACCATCATGATGCCGAACACGATCGTCTCGAAGTTGCCATTGCTGCCCAGCAGCGCCGGCAGGATCGATTGCAGCTGGTCCTTCAGCAGGGTCAGCAGCGCGGAACCGAGGATCGCGCCCCAGACATAGCCGGCGCCGCCGACCACCGCCATGAACAGGTATTCGATGCCGGCGTTCAGCCCGAACGGCGTCGGGTTGACTGCGCGCTGCAGGTGCGCGTACAGCCAGCCGGAAATGCAAGCCAGCAGCGCGGCGACGACGAAGATCACGATCTTCATCCAGGCAGTGTTGACGCCCATCGCCTCGGCCATCACGCCGCCGCCCTTCAGCGCGCGGATCGCTCGGCCCGGGCGCGAATTGAGCAGGTTTTGCAGCGCGATCACCGCCAGGATCACCACCAGCCAGATCAGGTAATAGATCTCGCGCCCGCTGTCGAGCGACAGACCGAACACGCTGATCGACGGGATACCGTTGATGCCGTCGTACTTGCCGAGGAATTCCAGGTTGCCGAACAGGAAGAACAACGACAGGCCCCAGGCGATCGTGCCCAGCGGCAGGTAGTGGCCGGACAGCCGCATCGTGATCGCACCCAGCGCGAAGGCGGCGCCGGCGGTGATGACGAGGCCGGCGACCAGCCCGAGCCACGGCGACAATCCGAAATGCGTGGTCAGGTAGGCGGTCGAATAGGCGCCCAGGCCCACAAACGCCGCCTGCCCGAACGAGGTCAGGCCGCCGACGCCGGTCAGCAGCACCAGGCCTAAGGCGACGATCGCGTACAGGCCGATGTAGTTGGCCAGCGTGATCCAGAATTCCGGCGTCGGCAAGATCGGCAGCAGGGCAGCCGCGACGATGAAGGCGAGGAAGGACTTGCTCATCACTCTTCCTCCTCCTCGACCTGGCGCGACGATAGCGAGCGCCATAGCAGCACCGGGATGATCAGCGTGAACACGATCACTTCCTTGAAGGCGCTGGCCCAGAACGACGAATAGGACTCCAGGAGACCGACCAGGACGGCGCCGGCGGCCGCCACCGGATAGCTCGCCATGCCGCCGATGATGGCGCCGACGAAGCCCTTCAGGCCGATCAAAAAGCCGCTGTCGTAATAGACGGTGGTCAGCGGCGCAATCAAGACGCCGCACAGCGCGCCCATCGCTGCCGCAAGCACGAACGCCAGTCGCCCGGCCTGGGTGGTGCCGATGCCGACCAGGCGCGCGCCGAGCCGGTTGACGGCGGTCGCGCGCAGCGCCTTGCCGGACAGCGTGCGCTCGAAGTACAGGTACAGCGCGACGATCAGCAGCACCGAGACGCCGACGATGACGATGCTCTGGCCGGTGATCGCCAGCGCGCCGATCTCGAAGCGGGCATCGGAAAACGGCGTGGTGCGCGAACCTTCGGCGCCGAACATCAACAGGCCCAGTCCGGTCAGCGCGAAATGCACGCCGACGGCGACGATCAACAGTACCAGCGTGCTGGCTTCGGCCAGCGGCTGGAATGCCAGCCGGTACACCATCGGTCCCATCGGGATCACGATCGCCAGCGTCAGCAGCACCTGCCAGAACAGCGGCAGCGCGGCGCCGGCCACCGCCCGCGTCAACAGATAGAGCGCGGCCGGAAACAGGATGAACTTGGCGGCGGCGATCGCCAGTACGCGCGGCGC
Source organism: Burkholderiaceae bacterium (assembly GCA_049683695.1). Taxonomy (GTDB): domain Bacteria; phylum Pseudomonadota; class Gammaproteobacteria; order Burkholderiales; family Burkholderiaceae_D; genus DATJCV01. The sequence goes on along the minus strand of JBAUJK010000254.1, from coordinate 2,169 downwards.
CTGGCGCCGCCGTTCGGCGCTGCGCAGCGTGGCGACCGCCTCGTAGACGAAGGTCAGCACGCCCATCGCCAGCAACAGCGTGGCCGACTGCGGGAATTTGTCGGACTGCATCGCCGCCAGCGTCAATGCGCCGTAGGCGACGAATTCGCCCTGCGGAATGAAGATCACGCGCGTGACCGAAAACACCAGCACTAGCGCCAGCGCCAGCAGCGCATAGATGGCGCCGCTGGTGATGCCGTCCTGCGCGAGGATGGCGGCAATTGAAAAATCCATTCCGGTTCCCGGTTGCTTGCAGCGGTGAAGAAAGGCGGGGCTCAATAAAAAGGCGCGATCGGTATCGCGCCTTGGCTCGGGATGCTACAACGGATTCGGCCCGACCGGAACAGTCGCGGCCGAATTCGTTCTGCCGCTTAGTCGGCGGCGCCGGCCAGCTTCCACTTGCCGTTGACGATCTGCACCATCACACGCGCGCGCTGGTCGAGCCCGAGATGGTCCTTCGGACCCATCGAGAAGATGCCGTGCGCGCCCGGCATGTCCTTGACGTTTTCCAGCGCGTCGCGCAGCGCCTTGCGGAATTCCGGCGTACCCGGCTGCGCCTTCTTCAGCGCTTCCGGCGCCGCCGCCGCCAGCAGCAGGCCGGTGTCCCAGGCGTGGGCGCCGAAGGTCGACAGGCTGCCGGCGCCATAGGCTTTTTCATAGGCGGCCTTGTAGCGCAGCGCCGACTTCTTGACCGGGTTCGAGTCCGGCAGCTGCTCGGCCACCAGGACCGGGCCCGCCGGCAGCCAGGTACCTTCGCAATCCTTGCCGCACACGCGCAGGAAGTCGTTGTTGGCAATGCCGTGGGTCTGGTAGATCACGCCCTTGTAGCCGCGTTCCTTCAGCGTCTTTTGCGGCAGCGCGGCCGGAGTGCCGGAGCCGGCAATCAGCACCGCGTCCGGATTGCTGCCCATGATCTTCAGGATCTGGCCAGTGACCGAGGTGTCGGTGCGCGCATAGCGCTCGTTGGCGACCACTTCGAGCTTGCGCAGATCGGCCAGCTTGGCGAACTCCTTGTACCAGCCTTCGCCGTAGGCGTCGGCGAAGCCGATGAAGGCGACGCGCTTGATGCCGTGGTCGGCCATGTGGCCGGTGATCGCGGTCGCCATGTGCGAATCGTTCTGCGGAGTCTTGAACACCCAGTGGCGCTTGGCATCGACCGGCTCGACGATCAGCGACGACGCTGCCATCGAGATCATCGGCGTCTGCGTCTCGGCGACGACGTCGATCATCGCCAGCGAGTTCGGGGTGACGGTGGAGCCGACCACCAGGTCAACCTTGTCTTCGGAGATCAGCTTGCGCGTGTTCTTGACCGCGGTGGTGGTGTCGGAGGCATCGTCGAGCACGATGTACTCGACGCTCTTGCCGGCGATTTCCTTCGGCAGCAGCGCGAAGGTGTTCTTTTCCGGGATGCCGAGCGAGGCCGCCGGACCGGTGGCGGACACCGTCACGCCGACCTTGATCTGGGCCGTGGCGGCGCTGGAAAACGCCAGTGCCAGCAGCGACGGCAGGACAGCGTGCAGTAATTTGATCTTCATCAGGTTGTCTCCGTATCTCGATTGCTTCTTGGATTGCTCGGTTGCCCGGATTCACCGACCGATCGGTCGGTTAATGGCTTTGTAGTGTAGCGGTTCGATTCCGGCCGCACAAGAGCGCCTGGCGCCACAATTGCCTTCATGCAACCGTTATTATGCCGGTGCTACAATCGATCGGGCGTTCGTTTTTCGCCGCCGACGAAAATATTTTCATGCCCCTGTCCGATCTCGCCAAGCTGTTCTTCCTCGCTGCCGTCTGGGGCGGTTCCTTCATCTTCCTGCGCATCGCGGCGCCCGAGCTGGGGCCGATGCTAACCGCCGTGCTACGCGTCGGCCTGGCCGGTATCGCGCTGGTCGGCTATGCGGCGGCGGCCGGCGTCGCGCTCGACTGGCGGCGCAACCTGAAGCCGTACGCGCTGGTCGGCCTGACCGCGGCGGCGCTGCCGTTTTCCTGCTTCGCGTTCGCCGCGCTGCACCTGCCGGCCGCCTATTCGGCGGTGCTGAACACCACCGCGCCGCTGTTCGGCGCGGTGCTGTCGATATTCTGGCTGGCCGAGCGGCTGACGCTGAAGAAAGGCATCGGGCTGGTGCTCGGGAT
>JBAUJK010000253.1:0-1559 GCA_049683695.1 Burkholderiaceae bacterium | reverse complement strand
CGTCACCGACATCCCGGCCGGGCTACCGTCCGAGCTGCTGGCGCGCCGGCCCGACATCCGCGCCGCCGAACAGCGGCTGCGCGCGGCCAACGCCAACATCGGCGCCGCCCGCGCCGCGTTCTTCCCGCGCATCTCGCTGACCGCCACGCTCGGCAGCGCCAGCAACGAGCTGTCCGGCCTGTTCAAGTCCGGCAGCATGGCCTGGAGCTTCGCGCCGCAACTGCTGCTGCCCATCTTCGACTACGGTCGCCTGTCCGGCAGCCTGGACCTGGCCCAGGTGCGCCAGAACCTGGCGGTGACCGACTATGAAAAGACGGTCCAGACCGCGTTTCGCGAAGTGGCCGACGCGCTGGTCGCGCGTGGCGCGCTGGAAGAGCAGATCGATGCCCAGGGCAAGTTCCGCGATGCCCAGGCGGAGCGGCTGAAGCTGTCCGAGCTGCGCTATGAAAACGGCGTCGCCAGCTCGCTCGACGTGCTGGATGCCGAGCGCGAACTGTTCTCGGCGCAGCAGGCGCTGGTGCAGGCACGGCTGCTGCGGCTGACCAATGCGATCGACCTGTACCGGGCGCTGGGCGGCGGCTTGAACGAAAACACGGTGGTGGCGGCGCGCTGATTGCCGCCGCTGGTCGAACCCGGGCCGGACGAGGTCGCCGCCATGGCGGCGCAAGCCGGAATCCGGCGGCGTGCTTGAGCACCAAGTGGCAGCGGCGCGAGCGACCGGAAGAACCGGCACCCGGCAGTCCGGGCACGCTATCGACAAGGGAGTATAGGCAAAAATCGGCCCATAGACGCCAGGATCAAGGCGGCCATATGGAGAGTATATGCGACTAAGCCGCCGCCCGTCCTACTCCGCATCGCGCTGCAGATGCGCCACCAGCTCTTGCGCATGGGCCGGCAAGCCATCCAGCTCGCGCATGCAGATCAGCAGCTGGCGCCAGGCCCAGCGCTCGCGTAGCGGCCGGTAGCCGAGCGCGGCGCCGAAGCGGCGCGCCGCCGTTTCCGACACCACGCCGACGCCAGCGCCGTCCGCCACCAGCCGGCAGACGGCATCCAGACCATGCACGCGGACCCGGTGCCGCAGGCGCGCGCCGAGCCGCGCCGCATGGCCTTCCAGATGTTCGTGCAGCGCGGTGCCGGCGGCCAGGCCAATGAAATCGCAGGGCAGCAGGTCGGCCAGCGCCAGGCTGTCGTACGCCAGCAGCGGATGGCTGGGCGGCAGCACCGCCACCAGCCGGTCGCGCCGGAACGGGAAGGCTTGCAGCAGGCCGCTGTCGGCCGAATCGGCGATGATGCCGAGGTCGGCCTCGCCGTGCGCCAGCGCCTGCACGATGGCGGCGCTGGGGCGCTGCTCCAGCTCGATATCGACGTCCGGATGGGCGACCAGGAAGGCACCCAGCGCTTCCGGCAGGAATTCGGCAGCGGCGGCGGTGTTGCCGAGCAGCCGGATGTGGGCGCGCAAGCCCTGCGCGTACTGGCGCAATTCGCCGCGCATGCGCTGCTCCTGCTGCAACAGCAGCCGCGCATGGCCGGCCAGCGCGCAGCCTGCGGCGGTGCCGCGC
>JBAUJK010000252.1:0-17201 GCA_049683695.1 Burkholderiaceae bacterium | reverse complement strand
TCGCGGCACCGGCCGAGAGCGGCGATCCCGAGACCGACCGCCGGCGCCAAGCATAGCGCGTGCCGGCCATCCCGCCGCCTTGCCGCCGACGGCGGCCGGGCGGGGTGTTTGGACTATGCAATATTCTTGAGTTAGAATTAACCGCTTTTTTGTGTCGCGGAGTAACAGTCTTCGCGCAGTCCGTGCGGCAGTCCTTGCACCAAACCGGTTCCGCTTTAACCTATTCCGCTCAACATGAAAAAAATCTCTGCATTTCTCGCGCTCGCGGCGGCCGCCAATCTCGCCGCGGCCGCAGACGTGGTCGGCGATGCCAAGGCAGCTGAAAACAAGGTCGCGATGTGCATCGGTTGCCACGGCATCCCCGGCTACAAGACCGCATTTCCCGAAGTCTACGAAGTGCCGATGATCGGCGGCCAGAATCCCAAGTACATCGAAAGCGCGCTGCACGCCTACAAGAAGGGCGACCGCAAGCACCCGTCGATGCGCGGCATCGCCGAAAGCCTCTCGGACCAGGACATCGCCGACGTCGCGGCGTACTACGCACAGCAAAAATAACGGACATGCACATGAACAAGATCCTCTCCCCGCTGGTCGCCGCGATCTGCGCCACCGCCGCCGCCGGCGCGCTGGCCGGCGGCAACGTCGAAGCCGGCAAGGCGGCCGCCGCTAAGTTCAATTGCGCGTCCTGCCACGGTGCCGACTACAACAGCCCGATCGATCCCAGCTATCCGAAGCTGGCCGGTCAGCACCAGGATTACCTCGAGCACGCGCTGCTGTCCTACCAGCGCGGCGTCAACGGCCCCAACGGCCGCGGCAACGCGATCATGGGCGCGCAGGCCAAGGCGCTGTCGCACCAGGACATCCGCAACATCGCCGCCTACCTGCACAGCCTGCCGGGCTCGCTGGTGCTACGCAAGTAAGCCAAGCGCAGCGCTAGGAGAGAACAAGAAGCCACGGCTAGCCGTGGCTTTTTTACGGCCGCTGGTGGGCCGCTGGGCTGATTTATGACGGCGGAGCGAGATGTTGGAAGTTTGATGTTGTGTGGCAACGCGACGACGGCGCGCCGGTCCGTCTCTGCTCCCAGGAGCTGCTTGTGCCCGAACACCAACTCAAAACGGTTTTGCCCGCCACCGCCGCCGACTTGGTGCGTTCGATCAACATTCCGCCGCGGCCAGCACTGCTGATGGCCCTGCAGCACGAAATGCGCAGGGCAGAACCCCATCTGAAGAAAGTTGCGCAACTGCTCGGCCGTGATGCGGCGATGGCGGGAAACCTACTGCAGAGCGCCAATTCAGCCTATCTCGGCGTGCGCCGTCGGGTTGAAACAGTCGAGGATGCCGTGGTGTTGCTTGGTATGGACCAATGCGGCGCGGTGATGACGGCACTGATCGCCCGCAGGGCACTGGCGAATGGCCGGATGATGATGGCGCGTTTTTGGGACGTCTCTGAAAAGCGTTCGCGCGGCATGAGCCACGTGGCGGCGCAGACGCACTCCGTGGCGCCCGAATTGGCGCACAGCTTCGGCTTGTTCTGCGACATCGGCATCCCTTTGCTGAAGGCGCATTTTCCTTCCTATCTGGAAACGCTGGCGATCGCCAATCGCGCCGAGGCCGGCAATTTTGTCGAAATCGAAAATTCGCGGCATGGCATCGATCACACCGTGGTTGGGGCGTTGCTGGCGGAAAACTGGGGCATGTCGCCGGAAGTCGTGCGGGCAATCCGACTGCATCATGCGCCTGACGCCTTGTACGATGAAGCGATCCCGGTCGCCGTACGGGCACTGGTGGCAGCCAACCTGATCGTGGAAAAGGCAATCCAGGATTTCCGCGGCGAGCCCGAATCGCGCGAGTGGCGCGAAGGCGGCCATGTGGCGGTCGAAGCACTGGGATTGAACGCTTCCGTGCTGGCGGAGTTGAACACAGAACTGCAGCACAGGTTCGCAATCCGAAACGCGGATTAAGCCTGAATGTTACATACTGCCAATACAAGTGCCGATTTTCGGCGTTGAAAACGTCGTTTCAAGCACATACTCCGTAGTAAATCAAATTTCGGCATTCTGGCGGCGCGCGAGATGCGATAGACCCCTTTTTAGGCGGCTCCGTCCGGCGGCAGGCCGCCTTCCCGCTTCCATGCCACAGCCGCAAGGAAGTGCCGATCACAGGCTGGCCGCCGTCATGAACGGCACTTCTTGCGCCAAGGTTTGGCCGCCAACGAAGGTGCCGCCCCACAGAAACGCAACGAGTACCAGCCCGGCGTATATCCGAAGCGATACGTCCGCCCAGCCGCTGCCGTCCGGCTGACGGGAAGTTTGCCCAAGCATGTCCTAATCAGCGTGCGCATCCAAGCATTGGTCAGGCGGTGTCCGATTACAGCACTGTCCACGGATTCATCATCGGTTGCCTACGGGCCGAGGTATGTTTGCCGGAGCAACCCGTTCTAGCGTTCCCAGCGTGTCCAGTAAACCGACAGTGCGGTTACGCCACCGTAAACCAGCATCGCAGCACCGATCAAGGCAAACATGGCGGTCGCCGGCGCACCCTTGCTGAGCAAATACCAGCCCCCGATGGCCACGAGTAACAGGCGCGCAGTTCCTGCAAGCACCGGACCGAGCAGCTTGCCGGCGCCCTGCGCTGAAAAATACAGGCAAAGCCCCAAGCCGAACATGCAGTAGAAGGGGCCGACCCACCGGAAATAGTCGCTGGCATAGGCCGTCACTTGCGGATCGGTCGTGAACAGACTGGTCCAGGCGGTCGGAAAGAGGACAACCAGCAGCCCCACCGTCCCGAGGGCCGCCGCTGACAATCCCGCTCCGGTCCACGCCACCTCGCGTGCGCGCGATACCAAGTTGGCGCCGAGCGACATGCCAACCAGGGGAAGACAGGCCACCCCGATGGCAAAGCAGACGGGAATGATCATGAATTCCAGGCGCGCGCCGATGCCGTACCCCGCCAGCGCCTCGGTGCCGAAGCCGGCCATGATGCGAGTCAGAATCAGGATGGTGAGCACGGTCTGGACCGACGAGAGGCTGGAGACGCCGCCGACCTTGAGGATGTCGGTGAAATACTCGGCACGCAGTGGGTGATTAAAGCGCAGGCGCACACGATCGCGTCCGCTCCACAGATGCCAGAACAGATAGAGGCCGCCAGCGGTGAACGCGAATACCATGCCCAACGCCACGCCGGCCATCCCTAAGCGCGGGAAGGGGCCGATGCCGAGACCGAATGCGCCGCCCAGCGCGATCTGTCCCACGGCCGCCAGCAGCAAGGTGTTGGAGGGCGTTTTCATGTTGCCCGCGGCCCTGAGGATAGACGCGAAGGCATTCAGCAACCATAAGCTCATCACGCCGCCGAAAGCGACGTTGGAGTAAGCCAGCGCCTGCTGCAACGTGTCTCCCGCACCCCCGGCGAGACTGAATATTCCATGTCCCGCCAGCAGGAACAGGAGTGTGAATGCCAATCCCAGAACCGCGCTGATCACGGTCGCATGCCATGCCAGCGAGTTGGCCTTGGCCATATCGCCGGCGCCGAGGGCGCGGCTGATGGCGGAACTGACGCCGCCGCCGATGGAGCCCGCCGACAGCATGTGCTGCAGCATCACCATAGGGAAGACCAGAGCGATCCCGGCCAGCGCCGGCATGCCCAGTTGTCCAACGTAAGAAGTTTCCACGATGCTTACCATGGTCGTGGCCACCATCGCCATCATGTTCGGCAGGCTCATCCTGACAATGGTCGGAAGGACCGGTGCCGTGGTCAGTGTTTGCGTGTAGCTCATGTTGTCTTTGTTCTGCTTTCGGTAAAGGTCGGCTTGCCTAAGAGATGGATCACGTGATGAAAATGAAGCCGGCTTGGATGGGCAAGGGGGATGCCTTTGCCTGTCTGAATGCCACCATATCGAAATGGCTTGCTAGTACGGCAGCAAACCGGGATTGGAGCACGATGCTGAATGCGTGATGTATCTCTTCAGCACCCGCCGACCCGGCCCGATTCGCACAGGGTGGTCACTGGAATCGGCCAGATACTGAACCGCCAAGCCTTCGTGCAATGCATGTTTGATCGTCGAGCCGACGCCATTGTCGGTCATGTAACCGATGACGGTCAGCGTGTCGATCTGTGGTCTGCGGTCCAGGCAGCCAGATCGGTTTCCGCAAGAGCGCTCGGCAGGCGTTTTCGCTATGGCGCTCCGCGTTCCGGATCGCCACCGTTTCATGCAGCTCCCATCCGCCTGTGCCCTTGTCAAAATAGGAGGCCGTGGCCCGGCAGCCATGCGGAATCGTCGCCTCCCAGGAAATGCGGCAGGACAGCCGCCCCAGACCGGCACGGCCAGCTCACATCCGCTGCTCATCGACAAGCCGAGCAGCCCGCCAGTGCAATAAGGGCGTCGAGAGCCATATACCCTGCGTTATCAGTCCATCCTTGGCTTGGAATGGCGTATTTTTCCATATACCCCATCCCATGCCGGACGGCTGTCAACGCCGCTTGATGCACTCGACGTAGGCGGCGCCGTCCGGCGGCAGGCCGCTGCGCTGCGAATTCCAGATCATCTCGCCCAGGCATTCCATGATCTGGTGATGGGCCTCGTGCTCGGAGCCGAGGCGCTGCGCCAATGCCAGGAAGGCGGCGCGGATCCCCGGCGGCTGGTCGATCGACAATTGCTCGGCGATCGACAGGTGCATTGCCAGGTGCAGGAACGGATTGGTGCGGCCGCCCTCGACCGGGTAGTCGGCCGCCAGCGCCCGCTCCGGATCGGCGAGGTCGTCGGCGTATTCCGGGTGCTGGACGATCCAGTCGCGCGCGATCGCTTCCAGCGGCGTCAGGATCTCGCCGGCTTGCTGCTTGCGCCGGACTTCGCAAAAGAATTGCCGCACTTCATGCTGGGACGGATTGAACATCGGGGGCGCAACCGGAAAAGAGTCTGGAAAAGAGGAGGGCGCGGCAACAAGCGGCGCGCGTTTCATTGTACCCGCCGGCACCGTCGCCGGCCTTGGGCTACCATACGCGGCGTTTGCGCGCCGGTACGCCCTGCCGGCACTTTCCGAACCGATTTTTGCCCATCATGCTGAACGACGCCGCTCTCGATCTCCTGTTTCGCCATGCCCGCAGCCACAACCGCTGGTCCGACCGCCCGCTCGACGACGCGCTGCTGGTGCAACTCTACGAACTGATGAAATGGGGGCCGACCGCCGCCAACAGTTCGCCGGCGCGGATCGTGTTCGTCAAGTCGGCCGAAGCCAAGGAACAGCTGGTCGCCTGCATGGACCCCGGCAACGTCGAAAAGACCAAGAGCGCACCGGTGGTGGCAATCATCGGCATGGACATGGAGTTCTACGAAAAGCTGCCGAAGCTGTTTCCGCACACCGACGCCCGCTCCTGGTTCGCCGGCAACCAGCCGAAGATCGAGGAAAACGCGATGCGCAGCTCGTCGCTGCAGGGCGCCTACCTGATGCTGGCGGCGCGCGCGCTCGGCCTCGATTGCGGGCCGATGACCGGCTTCGACGTGCAGAAACTGAACCGGACCTTCTTCGCCGGCACTGCGGTGCGCGTCAACTTCGTCTGCGGCCTCGGCTACGGCAATGGCGAGCAGCTGTACCCGCGCGGGCCGCGCCTGGATTTCGACGAAGCCTGCCGCATCGCCTGACTCGCGTCAGACGCCCTGCTCGGGCAGCGGCGTCTTCGGCTGGTATTCGCACAGGTCGGCGATCATGCAGTTCCAGCACTTCGGCTTGCGCGCGATGCAGGTATAGCGGCCGTGCAGGATCAGCCAGTGATGTGCGTGCAGCTGGAATTCCGGCGGCACCAGCCGCATCAGCTGCTGCTCGACCACTTCCACCGTCTTGCCGGGCGCGATGCCGGTGCGGTTGGCGACGCGGAAGATGTGGGTGTCGACCGGAATCGCCGCTTCCGCGTAGATCGTGTTCAGCACCACGTTGGCGGTCTTGCGGCCTACCCCGGGCAGCGTCTGCAGCGCCTCGCGCGAGCGCGGCACCTGGCCGCCGTATTCGTCCAGCAGCCGGCGGCAGGTTTCAATGACATGCTTGGCCTTGGTCGGGTAGAAATTGATCGTGCTGAGGTACGGCATCAGGCCGTCGACGCCGAGCGCCAGCATCCTGGCCGGCGTGCTGGCGACCGGGAACAGGTGACGCGTGGCCTTGTTGACCGAGACGTCGGTCGCCTGCGCCGACAGGATCACCGCGATCAGCAGCTCGAACGGCGTGGTGTATTCCAGCTCGGTGGTCGGATGCGGATCGGCTGCCTCGAAACGCTGGAAGATCTGGCGTCGCTGCTCGGCATTCATGCTTGTTCTTCCTTCGGCGCAGCCATCTGTTCGCGGCGCTGGCGCGCGCGCTCGATCGCGGCTTCGATGATCGCCTTCTTGCGCGCCGCTTCCGCCTGCTGCTCGGGCGTCGCCTGCGCTTCGGCGCTGACTTCCTTCAACTTGGCAGCCGCCTTGGCCGCCAGCCGCGCGTCGTTTTCGCGCGCTTCGCGCTGCAGCCGCTGGCGCCGGCGCTGATAGCGCAGGCGCGCGGCGTCGGCCTCCTGCTGCGACCACGCGGCCCAGCCGCTGCGCCCGGGCGTCGCCTCGACCATCGCGATGCAGTCGACCGGGCAGGGCGCCACGCACAGGTCGCAGCCGGTGCACAGAGCCGGCAGCACCGTGTGCATCTGCTTGGCGGCGCCGACGATCGCATCGACCGGGCACGCCTGGATGCACAGCGTGCAGCCGATGCACAGGCTTTCGTCGATGAGCGCCACCGGGCGCGCACGCTCGGCGCCGTTGGCCGGGTTCAGCGGAATCACCGGCTTGCCCAGCAGCGCCGCCAGCCGCGCGACGCCTTCGGTGCCGCCGGGCGGACACTGGTTGTAGCCGGCGGCGCCGGCCGCCACCGCTTCCGCGTACGGGCGGCAGCCGTCGTAGCCGCACTTGGTGCACTGGGTTTGCGGCAGCAGGTCTTCGATCTGGTCGGCCAGCGATGCGGGGAGGGAATTCGGCAGCATGGCGTGATTATCGGGGAAAACGCGGCCGCCAATGAAAAGCCGCCGTCCGTCGCCGGAAGGCGGCTGTGGCGACGGCAGCCGGGATCAGCGGTGGGTGCGGATGAACTCGGCGATCTTCGGCGCGATCACCTCGCGCCAGCGGCGGCCCGAGAAAATCCCGTAGTGGCCGCACTTGGGGGCGGTGAAGTGCTGCTTCATGTCGGCCGGGATGCCGCTGCACAGTTCCTGCGCCGCCTCGGTCTGGCCGGAGCCGGAAATGTCGTCCAGCTCGCCTTCGATGGTGAACAGCGCGACGCCCTTGATGTCCTGCGGCCGCACCGGCTTGCCTTCGACTTCCCAGGTGCCCTTCGGCAGCCGGAATTCCTGGAACACGATCTTGATCGTCTCCAGATAGTACTCGGCCGGCATGTCCAGCACCGCGTTGTATTCGTCGTAGAACTTGCGGTGCTCGTCGGCCGATTCGTTATCGCCGCGCACCAGGTGCTGGTAGAAATCCCAGTGGCTCTGCGCGTGGCGGCGCGGGTTCATCGCGAGGAAGCCGGCGTGCTGCAGGAAGCCCGGGTAGACCTTGCGGCCGGCGCCGGGGAAGGTGGCCGGCACGCTGTCGATCACGGTGTTTTCGAACCACGAATACGGCTTTTCGGTGGCCAGGTCGTTGACCTGGGTCGGCGACTTGCGCGGATCGATCGGGCCGCCCATCATCACCATCGTCTTCGGCAGCTTCTTGTCGCCGGCCGACGCCATCAGCGAAATCGCCGCCAGCACCGGCACCGTCGGCTGGCACACCGAGATCACGTGCACATCCGGCCCCAGCTTGCGGATGAAATCCTGGATGTAATAGATGTAGTCGTGCAGGTGGAACGGGCCTTCTTCCAGCGGCACCATGCGGGCGTCGGTCCAGTCGGTGATGTAGATGTCGTGCGCCGGCAGCAGCGTGCGCACGGTGTCGCGCAGCAGCGTCGCGTGGTGGCCGGACAAGGGCGCGACCAGCAGCACGGTCGGCTGCTTCAGCGCGGCGAACGCCTTGGCGCTCATGTCCTTCCTGAAGTGCAGCAGCGTGCAGAACGGCCGCGTCTCGGCTGCTTCCTCGACGATGCCGACGGTCTCGCCGTCGATCACGGTGGAGTCGATGCCGAACGCCGGCTTCTCGTAGTTCTTGCCGAGCCGGTACAGCAGTTCGTAGCCGGCGGCGATCCGCTGCGAAAAGGGCGTGTGCGCCAGTGGCGAGACCGGGTTCGAAAACAGCTTGGAGGACGCTTCCGCCCACTGCATCAGCGGATGCAGCAGCGTGCGGTTCATTTCGTGCAGTTGATAAATCATTGTCGTTCCTCGTTCGGACGCGGGACCAGGCTCGCGAAAAACCTGTCTTGCCGCATTGCAGCGTAAACCATTTTTGAAAATGCTACCGAAAACAGCACGAAATGTGCCGCCAGGCTAAACGACTGCTCGGCGCCATTGGGGACTGTCGAGGGTGTCGGTCGGATGTCGCTGAGGCGAAGGAAACGCCGCGCCGGCCTACATTTTCCTGTACCGGGCAACGGACGGGGAGGGGCGATTCCGAGCCTTCATTGCCATGCGGAATCGTTGCATCATAGCGAAAAGCGCGCCGGAACGTATAGGGGATTTCCCGTATTTCCGGTTTTTTTAGGGCAATTGTTCTGCATTGCAGCACGAATCGGACGCGCCGAGGCCATGCCGTTGGCGGCCTGTCAATGCCGGCAGGAAAGCAGCCTAGAAATCGAACTGGGCCGACAAGCGCAGCGTGCGCGGCGCGCCGGGCAGTAGGTAGCCGCCCAGTTCCTGCGTGACGTCGCGCCAGTAGAAGCGGTCCAGCACATTGTCGACGTTGGCGCGCAGCGTGGTGCGCACGCCGGCCAGCCGGGTCGCGTAGCGCAGGCCGAGGTTGAACACGTGGTAGCCGGGCACGGTGACGCTGTTGTCCGGGCTGAACGCCTTGCTGCCGGCGTATTGCCAGCTGCCGTTCACATGCAGGCCGGCGTATTGCGGCAGCGCATAATCGAGATAGACCACCGACTTGATGCGCGGCACGTTGGTCACGCGCTTGCCTTCCAGCGCGGCGTCGCCGGTGCCGTGCTGGGTGGCGTCGAGCATGGTGACGGAGGCGCCCAGCACCAGGTTCGGCGTCGCCTGCCCCTGCGCCGCCAGTTCCAGCCCGCGGTGCACGGCGTCGCCGCGCCGCACGTAGCTATTGCCGGCATCGATGAATTCCAGCGGCTTGCGGATCTCGAACAACGCCGCCGACAGTGCCAAATCCGGCGCCAGCTCGGCCTTGACGCCGATTTCCAGCTGGCGCGAGGCGGCAGGATCGAGCATCTGGTTTTCGTTGCTGGTCAACAGCGGCGCGATGCCGCCGTGCTGCAGCCCGCGCGCGTACGAGCCGTACAGCGACCAGCCGGGTGCCGGCTTGAATACCAGCGCCGCGTTCGGCAGCACGGTGCCGCGATCGTAGCTGGCGGTGACGGCGCCGGCGGCATCGAACTGGTCGCGCTGCAATTGCGTGTAGCGCAGGCCGGCGTAGAGCGCCAGCGCGTCGGACAGGCCGACGACGTCCTGTGCGAACAGCGCACGCTCGGTTTCGCTGCGGCGCAGGCTGACCGGGCCTGTCGTCAGCGGCGATGGCGGCACCGCCTGCGGCCGGTAGATGTTGCTGGTGCCGACCCATTCGTAGACCGGGTCGCCGAATTCGTCGCGCCGGCGCGTGGTCGCCGCGCCCAGGGTCAGGCTGTGGCGGACGGCGCCGGTGGCAAAATTTCCTTGCAGCAGCGCCTGCGCACCGAGCAAGGTCTTGGATTCGCCGGCGCTCTGGTAGTCGTAGACGTCGTAATCGCCGTTGCCGCAGAAGCCGACCGTCGGATAGGTTAGCGCCGAACAGCTGTACGGGAACGCGGTGTAGTCGTCGCGCCGCAGCCGGTTGCGGTTGACCGCGACGCTGGCTTTCCAGCCGGAATCGAAGCGGTATTCGAAGCGCAGCCCGAGGTTGTCGCTGTCGGTCTTGACCGGCTTCGCCCACGGCTGGTCGTTCAGCATCGTGGTCGGATCGATGTCCGGCGGCAGCCGCACGCCGTCGAACAGCTGGAAGCCGGGCGCGGTCAGCTGCGACTTGTGCTGGAAGTCGGCATCGAATTGCAGCAATGCCTGCGGCGTGATGCGCCAGTCGAACGCGGCCGAGGCGAACTGGCGCTCGCCGTCGGCGCCGCGCACGTACGAACGCAGCCGCTCGGCGGCGGCGTTGATGCGGTAGCCGAAGCGCGGATCGGCGAAGCGGCCGCCGAGGTCGACGGCGCCGTACAGCGTGCCGCGCTCGCGCGCCTCCAGCGTCAGCGTGCGCAGGTCGTGTGCGGTCGGGCGCTTGGTCACGTAGTCGACGATGCCGCCTGGCGCCGCCTGCCCGGCCTGCAGCCCGGCCAGTCCCTTCAAGACTTCGATCCGGTCCTTGTTTTCGAGCGGGATCTCGGCGTCGGCGGCGATCGGCAGGCCATCCTTGCGGTAGCTCGACGCATTGTCGAGCGCGAAGCCGCGGATCGAAAACTGCTCGGCGTAGCCGACCGCGTTGTAGGAATCGTTGACGCTGGCGTCGTAGCGCAGCGCGTCGCTGGTCTGACGCACCGCGCGGTCCTGCAGCTGTTCCTGGGTGAATACCGTGATCGAGGCCGGCGTGTCGAGCAGCGGCGCGCTGCCGAAACCGCCGACCGTGGCATCGTCGGCCTTCACCGGCGCCGCCGCCGGCGCGCTGACTACCACGGTGCCGAGCTGCGGCGCGCTGGGCTGGGCCAGCGCCGGGCCGAACGCGCAGGCCTGCGCCGCCAGCGCGAGCGCCAGGCGCGGAGAACGAAGAGAGGAAGAAGGCTGGCTCGGCATCACGCGGCATCCCGAAAAAAAGCGCGGGAAGGCGCGGCCGCGAGCCGCTTGCGCTTCCCTGCGCTGGCATTATCCAGATCAGGTTCGGAGGGTATGTCTCACCCGGCGCCTCGCGGCGCCAGGACCCCTAGCGAAGAACGAACATCGGTCCGAGTGTTTGGCGGTTGGCCGGCCGGCACTCGGATATTTCCATAAATCTCGGGAGTATGCCGAAAAACAGGCTTATCCCGCAGGTTTCGCGCGCGGCTTTGAAAATACACCGCGCAGTATTTTTTACGGCATCAATCGAACACCGGACTTTCGACGCCCAGGATCTTGTGCAGCTTGGGCGAGGTGGTGGTGTACTGCATGTGGATCTTCTTGTCCGGGAACACGTACGGCGCGGCGCCGAAGGCCGCCAGCGCCGCCTCGTGGAAACCGGACAGGATCAGCTTCTTCTTGCCCGGATAGGTATTGATGTCGCCGACCGCGAAGATGCCGGGAATGCTGGTTTCGAATTTCTCGGTATCGACCTTGATCTGGCGCCGCTCGATGTCCAGCCCCCATTCGGCGATCGGGCCGAGCTTCGGCGACAGGCCGAAAAACACCAGCAGGTGATCCAGCGGCAGCCGGCGCGTGACGCCGTCGGCGCCGGTGACCTTGATCTCCGCCAGCCGCTCGCCGGCGGCCTCGAAGCCGGTCACCTGGCCGATCAAAAGCTGCATTTCGTAGTTGTCGCACAGCGCCTTCATCTTCGCCACCGAGGCCGGCGCCGCGCGGAATTCCTCGCGCCGGTGCACCAGCACCAGCGAGTCCGCCTTGCCGGCCAGGTCCAGCGCCCAGTCCAGCGCCGAATCGCCGCCGCCGCAGATCACCAGGTGCTTGCCATGGAACAGCGTCGGATCCTTGACGCGGTAGAACAGCTGCGAATTCTCGAAGCGCTCGATGCCTTCGACCTTCAGCGGCCGCGCCTGGAACGAGCCGACGCCGCCGGCGATGAACACGGTCTTGGCCAAAAAGCGCAGGCCGGCCGAGGTTTCGACGTCGAAGCGGCCGTCGTCGCGGCGGCGCACCAGCGACACTTCCTGGCCGAGGTGGAAGGTCGGCTCGAATGGCGCGATCTGCTTCAGCAGGTTGTCGGTCAGTTCCTGGCCGGTGCACACCGGCACCGCCGGGATGTCGTAGATCGGCTTGTCCGGATACAGCTCGACACACTGGCCGCCGACCACCGGCAGCGAATCGATCACGTGCGCCTTGATTTCCAAGAGGCCCAGTTCGAACACCTGGAACAGCCCGACCGGGCCGGCGCCGACGATCAGCGCATCGGTTTCGATCGGCTGGCCGGAGCCCGCGGTGGACTGCGGAGCGAGGGAGGCGGCTTCGGGGCCGGCGGCGGGTTTCATACGGCTTTCTGGTTCCTGTTTCATCGGGGTGGCAAATCGCGGAAGTGGGGGAGCGGGGCGGCGTGGCGGCCGCGGCTCAGCGCTCCAGGTACTGCAGCTTGTCCTGCACGTCCTTCCAGTCTTCGGCGTCCGGCAGCGGCTCGTGGGTCTTGGTGATGGCCGGCCAGTTGCGCGACAGTTCGGCGTTCAGCTTGATGAAATGCTGCTGGTCGGTCGGCACGTCTTCCTCGGCGAAAATGGCGTTGACCGGGCATTCGGCCACGCACACCGCGCAATCGATGCATTCGTCGGGGTCGATGGTCAGAAAATTCGGGCCTTCGCGGAAGCAGTCCACCGGGCACACATCGACGCAGTCGGTATAACGGCAGCGGATGCACGATTCGGTCACTACGTGAGTCATAAAAATCCTATTGAAGAAACGGGGCCGGGCCGGGAGCCGGGCGCGCAGCCGATGCTCGTGCACGGCGCGCTCGTCGCCTGCAGGGTCCCGCAAAGCCTTGTATTTTAAGGCATTCCGCGTTGGTCGCCAAACCGCAACGCGGCCGCCCGGCCCAGGAAACATCAATGCCGGGAACACCGGCGACGCGCCATAATCCAGATCAAGACTACGCACATTTTATGCCTCCGCCCGCATGATCATCACTTCGCTGCTCGACACCGACCTCTACAAGTTCACGATGATGCAGGTGGTGCTGCATCATTTTCCGGCGGCGCAGGTCGAATACCGCTTCAAGTGCCGCACCCCCGGCATCGACCTGACGCCGCACGTCGATGAGATCCGGGACGAGATCGCCGCGCTATGCTCGCTGCGCTTCAGTGCCGAGGAGCTCGACTACCTGCGCGGCCTGCGCTTCATCAAGAGCGATTTCGTCGATTTCCTGAGCCTCTTCCACCTGTACCAGAAGTACGTGACGGTGGAGCCGGCCGCCGCCGGCAATGGCGAGATCGAGATTCGGGTGCAGGGGCCGTGGCTGCACACGATCCTGTTCGAGGTGCCGCTTCTGGCGATCGTCAACGAGGTCTATTTCCGCGCGCGCCGCCCGCGCCCGGACCTGGACGAGGGCCGGCGCCGGCTGCGCGCCAAGATCGAAATGATCGCCGGCCACCCGGAACTGGCCGGCTGCCTGATCGCCGACTACGGCACCCGGCGGCGCTTTTCGCGCACCTGGCACGAGGAGGTGATCGCGACGCTGAAGGACCAGCTCGGCGCCAACCTGGCCGGCACCTCGAACGTGCTGTCGGCCTGGCGCCACGGCCTGACGCCGCTGGGCACGATGGCGCACGAATACCTGCAGGCCTGCCAGGCGCTGGGGCCGCGCCTGCGCGATTCGCAGATCTTCGGCTTCGACGTCTGGGCGCGCGAATACCGCGGCGACCTCGGCATCGCGCTGTCCGACATCTACGGGCTGGACGCCTTCCTGCGCGACTTCGACCTCTACTTCTGCAAGCTGTTCGACGGCGCCCGCCACGATTCCGGCGATCCGTTCGAATGGGGCGAGCGCCTGATCGAGCACTACCGCCGGCATCGCATCGACCCGGCCACCAAGACGCTGATTTTTTCCGACAGCCTCGATTTCGAGCGCGTGATCGCGCTCTACCGGCGCTTCCGCGGGCGCGCGCAGATGGCGTTCGGGGTCGGCACCAACCTCACCAACGACCTCGGCCTGGAGCCGCTGCAGATCGTCATCAAGATGGTCCGCTGCAACGGCCAGCTGGTGGCCAAGCTGTCCGACAATCCGGCCAAGGACATGTGCGACGACCCAGCCTACATCAACTATCTGCGCCAGGTGTTCGCGATCAAGCCGCGCTGAGCGGCGCCGGCTCGACATCTCTTGCCGCGTGGGAATGGCGCTAAAATACGCGCCAATCAAAACAACGGGGGGAGGAGATCGTGCGGGCAAAAATCCTGGCCGGCCTGCTGGCGGCGACGCCGGCGCTCGGCATGGCAGCGGAACTGGACGGCCGGCTGCTGGGCGGCTGGTGGGGCGTTCCGTTCGCCGGGCTGCTGCTGTCGATCGCTCTGTGTCCGCTGTTGACGCCGAACTTCTGGCACCACCATTTCGGCAAGGTGTCGCTGTTCTGGGCCGCCGCCTTCCTGCTGCCGTGCGCGCTGCTGTTCGGCGTCGGCACCGCCACGGCCGGCGCAGTGCATGCGTTCGCCGCCGAGTATTTCCCCTTCATCGTGCTGGTGACGGCGCTGTTCGTGGTGGCCGGCGGCATCTGCGTGCAGGGCAACCTGCGCGGCACGCCGGGCCTGAACACCGGGCTGCTGGCGATCGGCACCGTGCTGGCCAGCTTCATGGGGACCACCGGCGCCGCGATGCTGATGATCCGGCCGCTGATCCGCGCCAACGACAACCGCAAGCACGCGGCGCACATCGTGGTGTTCTTCATCTTCCTGGTCGCCAACGCCGGCGGCTCGCTCACACCCTTGGGCGATCCACCGCTGTTCCTGGGCTTCCTGAAGGGCGTCGACTTCTTCTGGACCGTGCAGCACATCTTCCCGGAAACGCTGTTCCTGTGCGGCGCGCTGCTGCTTATTTTTTATCTGCTGGATAGCCACTACTATCGCAACCGCGAGGAAGTGCGACCGGTCACACTCGATCCGACCCCGGATGCGCCGCTGCGCTTCGAGGGCAAGGCCAACTTCCTGCTGCTGGGTGCCGTCGTCGGCCTGGTGCTGATGAGCGGATTGTGGAAGCCGGGCGTCAGCTTCGACCTGTTCGGCACGCCGGTCGAACTGCAGAACCTGGTGCGCGACGTCGCGCTGATCGGCGTGATCCTGCTGTCGCTGAAGATCACCCCGGCGGCCGCCCACCAGGGCAACGACTTTTCCTGGGGGCCGATCCAGGAAGTGGCCAAGCTGTTCGCCGGCATCTTCATCACCATCATCCCGGTGATCGCGATGCTGCGCGCCGGCACCGACGGCGCCTTCGCGCCGGTGGTGCGCGCGGTGACCGACGAAAGCGGCCAGCCGATCAACGCGATGTATTTCTGGGCCACCGGCCTGCTGTCGTCGTTCCTGGATAATGCGCCGACCTACCTGGTGTTCTTCAACACCGCCGGCGGCGACGCCGCGACGCTGATGACGACGCTGGCACCGACCCTGGCGGCGATTTCGGCCGGCGCCGTGTTCATGGGCGCCAACAGCTACATCGGCAATGCGCCGAATCTGATGGTGAAGGCGATCGCCGAGGATCGCGGCATCCGCATGCCATCCTTCTTTGGCTACATGGCATGGTCCGGCGGGATCCTGGTGCCGTTGTTTATCATCATGACCTGGATCTTCTTCTGAAAGAGGCAAACCGATGACAGCGCGCATCCTGGTGGCACGGGCGATCTTTCCGGACCTGCTTGCGCGTCTCGAGGCGCAGTTCGAAGTCGAGGCCAACCAGGAGGACCGCGTCTTTTCCGCCGCCGAATTGCGGCAGAAACTGGCCGACAAGGATGGCGTGCTGACCACCGCCAGCGAGCGCGTGACGGCCGAGCTGCTGGCGGCCGGCCCGCGGCTGAAGGCGGTCTGCAACATCGCGGTCGGCTACAACAATATCGACGTCGCTGCCGCCAGCCGCGCCGGCGTGCTGGTCACCAATACTCCGGACGTGCTGAACCAGACCACCGCCGATTTCGGCTGGGCGCTGCTGATGGCGACCGCGCGCCGTATCACCGAAGCCGAGCACTGGCTGCGCGCCGGCCACTGGAAGCAGTGGCGCTACGATGCCTTCCTCGGTGCCGACGTGTACGGTTCGACGCTCGGCATCATCGGCATGGGCCGCATCGGACAGGCGATCGCGCGCCGCTCGACCGGCTTCGACATGCAGGTGCTGTACCACAACCGCTCGCGGCTGGCGCCGGAGCTGGAAGCGCGCGCCAACCATGCGCAGTACGTCGGCAAGGAGGAGCTGCTGCGGCGCGCCGACCATGTGCTGCTGGTGCTGCCGTACAGCGCCGAGTCGCACCATGCGATCGGCACCGCCGAGCTGGCGCTGATGAAGCCGGGCGCGACGCTGGTCAATATCGCGCGCGGCGGCATCGTCGACGACGCCGCGCTGATCGCGGCGCTGCGCGCCGGCACCATCGCCGCCGCCGGGCTCGACGTGTTCGAGAACGAGCCGGCGCTGCATCCGGATTTCCTGACGCTGTCCAACGTGGTGCTGACGCCGCACATCGCCAGCGCGTCCGAGCCGACCCGGCGGGCGATGGTGGAGTGCGCGATCGCCAACCTGAGCGCCGCGCTGGCCGGCCGCACGCCGCCCAACCTGCTCAACCCCGAAGCCCTGCGAGGAGCCTGACATGCCCGACATTTCGATCAGCCAGGCGCACAAGCTGTCGCAGAAGAAGGCGCGGGCGGCGGCGCAGAAGGTGGCCGACCAGCTGGCCGCCGAATACGACCTGGTCTCGGAATGGGACGGCAACGTGCTGTCCTTCAAGCGCACCGGTGTGTACGGCACGCTGGCGCTGCATGACAAGGAGGCGCGGCTCGACATCACGCTCGGCTTCCTGCTGAAGGCGTTCGCGCCGCGGATTTCGGCGCAGGTCGAAAAGAACATGCAAAAGGTGTTCTCCGGCAAGTCCTGAAGGCCGGCGGCGCGCGCCGTTTTCCGCCGTGCAAGCAAGCGCGCCGGCTAATCGACCAAAGCCTGATGCCCGACAAGAAAACCGGCGCCGTCTGCGCCCTGCTGCCGCTTCGGCGTCCGATAATGGTCCCGTTGATGACGCTCGGGAGCATGCCATGACGCCGGAAGAAATCGTCGCCGAAATCAGCCGCACCAACCGCACCATCCTGTACGTCCAGAAGGATTCCGAGCCGCTGACGCGCGAGCAGGTGCTGTCGCTGATGGATGCTGCCGCGATGCGCGGCTTTCGCTTCGGCAGCAACGTCGCGCTGTCAATGCTGCAGGGCGAGTTGGTGGTGCGGCTGACGCGCCTGACCGGCGGCGCCGAATCC
>JBAUJK010000251.1:0-4871 GCA_049683695.1 Burkholderiaceae bacterium | reverse complement strand
TGCTGCGGCCGGCGGCGGCGCCGTTCTCGGCCGACGGCGGCCTGCGGCTTTTGACCGGCAACCTCGGCCGCGCGGTGATCAAGGTGTCGGCGGTGCAGCCGCAGCACCGCGTGGTGGAAGCGCCGGCGCTGCTGTTCGATTCGCAGGAACAGATGATGGAGGCGTTCAAGGCCGGCCGCCTGCAGCGCGACTTCGTCGCCGTGGTGCGCTACCAGGGGCCGCGCGCCAACGGCATGCCGGAGCTGCATGCGCTGACGCCGGCGCTCGGCAGCCTGCAGGATGCCGGTCACAAGGTGGCGCTGGTCACTGACGGCCGCATGTCGGGCGCGTCCGGCAAGGTGCCGGCGGCGATCCACGTGTCGCCCGAGGTGCTGGCCGGCGGCCCGCTCGGCAAGCTGCGCGACGGCGACCTGATCCGGCTCGACGCCGGCACCGGCACGCTGCAGGCGCTGGTGCCGGAAGCGGTCTGGCAGACGCGTACGGTCGACCAGGCCGACCTGTCGGCCAACCAGGTCGGCATGGGACGGGAACTGTTCGCCACCTTCCGCGCCGCGGTCAGCGCGGCGGAAGAGGGCGCCGCCACCTTCGCGCTGCCGCCGCCGCTGCGGCCGCGCGCGCCGGTCAACAATACCCACGACGTGCTGGACGAAGCCCCCGGCTCCGACGAAGACACGCTGATCCGCTGAAAGGAAAACGATGCACACAGGCAGCAAGACGCATCTGGCGATCCTGGACATCATGCAGGCGTCGCCGGTGATCCCGGTGATCGTGATCGACGCGCCCGGGCATGCGGTACCGCTGGCGCGCGCGCTGGTGGCCGGCGGCATCCGCGTGCTGGAAGTGACGCTGCGCAGCCCGCACGGACTGGGCGCGATCCGCGCCATCGCCGAGCAGGTGCCGGAAGCGATCGTCGGCGTCGGCACCCTGACCGAGACCGCGCAGTTCGACGCCGCGCGCGACGCCGGCGCCGTGTTCGGCGTCTCGCCCGGGTTGACCAGGGCGCTGATCGACGCCGCCTGGTCGTCCGGCCTGCCGCTGCTGCCGGGCGTGATGACGCCGTCCGAAGTGATGGCCGCCTATGAGGCCGGCTTTCGCCAGCTGAAGCTGTTCCCGGCGGTGCCGGCCGGCGGCGTCGCGATGCTGAAGGCGATCGCGGGGCCATTGCCGGAAATGCGCTTTTGCCCGACCGGCGGCATCACGCAGGACAGCGCGCCGCAATTCCTGGCCTGCAGCAACGTGGTGTGCGTCGGTGGCTCCTGGCTGACGCCGAAGGAACTGGTGCACGGCGGCGACTGGGACCGCATCACCGAACTGGCGCGCGCGGCCAGCAGATTGCGCGGATGAAGACGACACAGGATTCGCGCTGCGAATCCTGGCCATTCCCGCCCTCTTCTTTCGGACAGAGGGCAAGGGAGAGGTAGTGCGGCCGCCGCCTACTTCGCGAACAGCCGTCCCATGTCCTCGAATCCCTTGATTTCCAGCGCGTTGCCGCTCGGATCGTAAAAGAACATCGTGCCCTGTTCACCCGGCTGGCCGGGAAAGCGGATGTGCGGCTCGATCTCGAACTTGACGCCGGCCCGCTGCAACTGCTCGGCCTTGGCGCGCCATTCGGCCATCGTCAGCACCACGCCGAAGTGCGGCACCGGCACGTTGTGGCCGTCGACCGCGTTGGCGGCGCCGCTGCGCGCGTGGCCGGGCACCAAGTGCGCGACCAGCTGGTGGCCGAAGAAATCGAAATCGATCCATTCGTCGCAACTACGGCCTTCGGCGCAGCCGAGCAGGCCGCCGTAGAAGGCGCGCGCGGCGGCCAGGTCGTGGACCGGGAAGGCGAGATGGAAGGGTTGCAGGGTCGGCATGGAATCCTCTGGTCAGCGGAAGTGGGACCCGATTGTAATCCCGCCACTGGCCTGCGGCGCGCCGATGCGCTCGCGTAAAATACGCGCTTCCCATTGAAGGCAGGCACCATGAACCAGGATCAACTGAAGCAGGCGGTGGCGCGCGCCGCCATCGAATATGTGGTCGACGGCGAGATCATCGGCGTCGGCACCGGCTCGACCGCCAATTTCTTCATCGACGAACTCGGCAAGATCAAAGAGCGCATCAAGGGCGCGGTGGCATCGTCGGAAGCGACCGCGGCGCGGCTGGCGTCGCACGGCATCCCGGTGTTCGACCTGAACCAGGTGGAATCGATGCCGGTGTACATCGATGGCGCCGACGAGATCACGCCGCAGGGCGCGATGATCAAGGGCGGAGGCGCTGCGCTGACGCGCGAAAAGATCGTCGCCTCGGTGGCGCGCCGTTTTGTCTGCATCGCCGACGGCTCCAAGCTGGTCGATACGCTCGGCGCCTTCCCGCTGCCGGTGGAAGTGATCCCGATGGCGCAGGCGGCCGTTGCGCGCACGCTGTCAGCACTGGGCGGCCAGCCGCGCCTGCGGATGAAGGATGGCCAGCCGCTGGTGACCGACAACGGCGGCTACATCCTGGACGTGGGCGGACTGAAGATCGTGCAGCCGGCCGAGCTGGAGGCCGAGATCAACAACCTGCCGGGCGTGATCACGGTCGGCCTGTTCGCGCGCAAGGGCGCCGACGTCTGCCTGCTCGGGACCGCCGACGGGGTGCGCACGCTGAAGTTTTAAACAAGGGGAGTATGCCTGAAAAACGCCCGATCCCGGGCGTCAGTTGGGCGGTTTGTAAAATACTCCCACCTCTATCGGCTGATCCCGATTTTCCCGGTGAACCGGGACCGCTTTTCCCGATCTTCGGTCCAATAGATTCGGGCGCTGCGCACCGGCGCGGGGTTTGCCATACCGGCCGCCCGGTCCCCATCCGGGAGGAGCCGATGCAACTGATTTTTTCCGCCGGCCTGATCCTTGCCGTGGTGTTGTGGGGCTTGCTGGCACCCGCTTCGCTCGGCGCCTTCTTCGACCAGGCGCTGGCCGCCATCACCCGCCACTTCGGCTGGCTGTACCTGTGGACCGTGCTCGGCCTGGTGCTGATGGCGCTGCTGCTGGCGTTCAGCCGCTACGGCAGCCTGAAGCTGGGCGGCGAGGACGACGAGCCCGAGTTTTCGCTCGGCGCCTGGTTCGCGATGCTGTTCGCGGCCGGCATGGGGATCGGCCTGGTGTTCTGGGGCGTGGCCGAGCCGATCTCGCATTTCATCACGCCGCCGCCGGGTATCACCGCGCGCACGCCGGAGGCCGCCAACGCGGCGATGCGCTACAGCTTTTTCCACTGGGGACTGCATCCGTGGGCGGTGTACAGCATCATCGCGCTGGCGATCGCCTTCTTCCAGTTCCGCCGCGGCGGTGCGGCGCTGGTCAGTGTCGCGATCGAGGCGCTGCCGTGGCGCTGGGCACGCCACGTATCGGTGCTGGCCAACGTGCTGGCGGTGATCGCCACCGCGTTCGGCGTCGCCGCCTCGCTCGGGATGGGCGCGCTGCAGATCAACAGCGGCCTGCATGCCGTGTTCGGCGTGCCGATCGGCACTTCCTGGCAGGTCGGCATCATCGTCGTCACCACCGCGCTGTTTATCTCGTCGGCGGTCAGCGGCGTCGAGCGCGGCATCAAGTACCTGTCGATCTTCAATCTGCTGCTGGCAGCGCTGCTGGCGCTGGCAGTGTTCGCGCTGGGGCCGACCGTCACCATCATCGACACTTTCACCAACACGCTGGGCAGCTACATCAGCGACTTCGTGCGCATGAGCCTGCGCACCACGCCGTTTCGCGAGAGCGGCTGGGTCGGCGACTGGACCGTGTTCTACTGGGCGTGGTGGATTTCGTGGTCGCCGTTCGTCGGCCTGTTCATCGCGCGCGTATCGCGCGGGCGCACGATCCGCGAATTCATCATCGGCACCGTGCTGGCGCCGACGCTGCTCGCCTTCGTCTGGTTCGCGGTGTTCGGCGGTGCCGCGCTGCATCAGGAAATCTGGCAGTCGGTGCCGATCGACGCGGCGGTGACCGCCGACATGTCGACCGCGCTGTTTGCGATGTTCGAGGCGCTGCCGCTGAGCACGCTGATGTCCGGCGTGGCCACCGTGCTGGTAGTGGTGTTCTTCGTCACCTCGGCCGATTCGGCGACGCTGGTGCTGGGGATGATGAGCACCGGCGGCAGGCTCGATCCGCCGGCGCGGGTCAAGGTGATGTGGGGCCTGCTGGTATCCGGCGTGGCCCTGAGCCTTTTGCTGGCGGGCGGCCTGAAGGCGGTGCAGACCGCCACCATCGTGTTCGCGCTGCCGTTCACCGTGGTGCTGGTGCTGATGGCAGTGTCGCTGTGGCGCGCGATCCGCGCTGACTGGCTGGAAGAGCAGCGGCAGGAGCGGCTGCTGCGGCAGCGCATGCGTGAGCTGCTTGCCGCGCAGTCCGAACCGAAGCGCTGAGCGGCGCCGCTGCGCTGTCCGCCGCCTACTCGGACGGCGGCGTGTAGCCGGCGGCGGTGTCGGCGCCGGCGCCGAAGAAGTGGTTTTCCATCTGCGTCGCCAGGTCCTTGCGGGCGCGTGCGTCGGCCAGGTTCAGCCGGTTTTCGTTGACCAGCATGGTCTGGTGCCGCAGCCACGCGGCCCACGCTTCCTTCGAGACGTTTTCATAGATCCGCTTGCCGAGTTCGCCCGGATACGGTGGGAAATCCAGCCCTTCGGCTTCCTTGTTCAGCTTGATGCAATGGACGGTGCGTGCCATGGGATTCTCCTTGATGCCTGAAAAGTGGTGGGAAGAGCGTCGGGCTCTGTCCCTGGATTGGAATTTGTCGTTCCGGCGAAAGCGGGAATGCATGCATTCCCCTCAGTGTCGTTTTACGGTTGCTCAACCAGTCCTTCTGCGGGAGCTAACCTTGCTCGACCTTTCCGTTTGATTTGTTGGGGACAGAGTAGCTCGGCG
>JBAUJK010000250.1:0-10088 GCA_049683695.1 Burkholderiaceae bacterium | reverse complement strand
GGCAGCCGCCGCATCCTGTTCCATGGCTGGAACTGCGCCGAACTGGACGCGATCGCGCTGCCGGCCTGCCATTTGCTGTACCAGTTCCTGCCGAACGCGGCGACGCGCGAAATCTCGCTGTGCCTGTATATCCGCAGCAACGACATAGGCCTCGGCACGCCGTTCAACCTGGCCGAAGGCGCCGCGCTCTTGCACCTGGTCGGGCGCCTGACCGGCTATACGCCGCGCTGGTTCAGCTATTTCATCGGCGACGCCCACATCTACGAAAACCACCTCGACATGCTGCGCGAGCAATTGACGCGCGAGCCCTACCCGGCGCCGCGGCTGCTGCTGTCGGAGCGGATTCCCGACTATGCGGCGACCGGCCGCTACGAGCCGGAATGGCTGGAACGGGTCGAGCCGGACGATTTCGCGCTGCAGGACTATCGACATCACCCGGCGCTTACGGCACCGATGGCGGTCTGACGGCAGCCGTGCCAAATGGCCGATCCGCCGCCATTAGCAGGCGGCGGATCGGTCCCGCCCCTTTATTTTTCCGACAACGTCCCCATATGGACTTTTGTGCCATTGCCACGCCATGGCGATAGCCAAAGCAAATTGTCTGAATGATTTTAATCAATTATACAAATTGCCTTCCCGCGCCCATAATAGGGCTGTCTTCAATTTTTTAACCCGGAGGAAAAACCATGTCCGTGATCAATACCCAAGTCAAACCCTTCAAGGCCACCGCTTTCCAGAACGGCAAGTTCATCGAAGTCAGCGAAGAAACGATCCAGGGCAAGTGGTCGGTATTCGTGTTCTACCCGGCCGACTTCACCTTCGTCTGCCCGACCGAACTGGAAGACTTGGCGGAGCACCACGCCGAATTCCAGAAGCTGGGCGTCGACATCTACAGCGTGTCGACCGACACCCATTTCTCGCACAAGGCCTGGCACGACACCTCGGACGCGATCCGCAAGATCCAGTACGCGATGATCGGCGACCCGACCGGCACCATCACCCGCAACTTCGAAAACATGCGCGAAGACCAGGGCCTGGCCGACCGCGGCACTTTCATCATCGACCCGCAGGGCGTGATCCAGGCAGTTGAAATCACCGCCGAAGGCATCGGCCGCGACGCCAAGGAACTGCTGCGCAAGGTCAAGGCCGCGCAGTATGTCGCTGCCCACCCGGGCGAAGTGTGCCCGGCCAAGTGGGAAGAAGGCGCCGCCACGCTGAAGCCGTCGCTGGACCTGGTCGGCAAGATCTAAACCGCAACGCCAAACGCCGCCGGCCCTTGGGGCGGCGGCAGCGGCAGGGGCCGGGCAATGCGACCCGCCCTCGCCCTCACTTCCCGAAACAGCGGGAAGCTGAAGCGGCAGCACGCGATCCCGCGAATGCCGGACACGGCGGCGCCACAAGCGCTGCCCTGTTTCTGAAACACTCTTCAAGAAAGGCGGTACGTCATGCTGGACGCCAACCTCAAAACTCAATTGCAAGCCTACCTGGCGAAAGTCACGCAACCGATCGAGCTCGTGGCATCGCTGGACGGCAGCGTCAAGTCGCGCGAACTGCACGAACTGCTGCAGGAAATCGCCCAGTTGTCGGACCGCATCACCGTAATCGAAAGCCCGGAAGACGACGAGCGCAAGCCGTCGTTCGCCATCACCCGCCCGGGTACTGACGTCAGCGTGCGCTTCGCCGGCATCCCGCTCGGCCATGAATTCACGTCCCTGGTGCTGGCCCTGCTGCAGGTCGGCGGCCACCCGATCAAGCTGGACGATGCGGTGATCGAGCAGATCCGTAACCTGGACGGCGACTACCAGTTCGAAACCTATTTCTCGCTGTCGTGCCAGAACTGCCCGGACGTGGTGCAGGCACTGAACGTGATGGCGATCATCAACCCGCGCATCCGCCACATCGCGATCGACGGCGCGCTGTATCAGCAGGAAGTCGAGGCGCGCGAAATCATGTCGGTGCCGACCGTGTTCCTGAACGGCGAACTGTTCGGCCAGGGCCGTTCCGGCGTCGAGGAAATCCTCGCCAAGCTGGATACCAACGCCGGCAGCCGCACCGCCGCCGAACTGAACGCGCGCGAACCGTACGACGTGCTGATCGTCGGCGGCGGCCCGGCCGGCGCCGCGGCCGCGGTGTACGCCGCGCGCAAGGGCATCCGCACCGGCGTGGTGGCGGAGCGCTTCGGTGGCCAGGTACTGGACACGATGGCGATCGAGAACTTCATCTCGGTCAAGGAAACCGACGGCCCGCACTTCGCCGCCGCGCTGGAAGAGCACGTGCGCGCGTACGACGTCGACATCATGAATCTGCAGCGCGCCGAAGCGCTGGTGCCGGGCAAGCTGATCGAAGTGAAGCTGGCCAGCGGCGCGGTACTGAAGGGCAAGTCGGTGGTGCTGGCGACCGGCGCCCGCTGGCGCCAGATCAACGTGCCGGGCGAGAACGAGTACCGCAACCGCGGCGTCGCCTACTGTCCACACTGCGACGGCCCGCTGTTCAAGGGCAAGCGCGTGGCGGTGATCGGCGGCGGCAACTCCGGCGTCGAGGCGGCGATCGATTTGGCCGGCCTGGTCGAACACGTGACGCTGCTCGAGTTCGCGCCCGAATTACGCGCCGACGCGGTGCTGCAGCGCAAACTGCACAGCCTGCCAAACGTGACCGTGATCACCTCGGCGCAGACCACCGAGATCCACGGCGACGGCCAGCGCGTGACCGGCCTCAGCTACAAGGACCGCGACACCGGCACGGTCAAGCCGGTGGAACTGGCCGGCGTCTTCATCCAGATCGGACTGGTGCCAAACACCGAATGGCTGAAGGGCACGCTGGCGCTGTCGCGCCACGGAGAAATCGAGGTCGACGCGCGTGGCCAGACCTCGCTGCCGGGCGTGTTCGCCGCCGGTGACGCCACCACGGTGCCGTACAAGCAGATCGTGATCGCTGCCGGCGACGGCGCCAAGGCCGCGCTGTCCGCCTTCGACCACCTGATCCGCAGCTCGGTATCGGAGCAGGAGGACGCCGCCAGCCCGGCCGCGGTCCCGGCCTGAGTTTCCGCTTCCCGCCGCCGACCGTGGCGGTCCCAGAAAGCGCCGTCCGGCCTCCCGCCGGACGGCGTTTTTGCATTGTGGCCCCGCCGCACGAATGCCGCCCTGTTCCCTCCGCGGAAAACCGCGTTGTATCGGGGAAACTGCATAGAGTAGAATTGCCCAACGCTAATGTTTCCAAGGCGCCAAGTGCGCCATGGTCCGTCAACCGGCAATCCGCCGATCCAGGAGATAGATATGGCAAGCGATGGTTCAGTAGCCCCGAAGGAACGCGTCAATATCGTGTATCGCCCCGCCACCGGCGACGCCCAGGCCGAAGTCGAACTGCCGCTGAAGCTCCTGGTGGTCGGCGACTACACCTTGCGCGAGGACGACACCCCGCTAGAGGAAATGAAACCGATCACGGTCGACAAGGACAACTTCAACGACGTCCTGAAGGCGCAGAAGCTGTCGCTGAACATGACGGTGCCGAACCGGCTCGACAGCAAGGCCGGCGAAGACGACGTGCTGGCGGTGCAGATGAACTTCGATTCGATCAACGACTTCTCGCCTGACGCTATCGTCGAAAAGGTGCCGGAGCTAAAGCAGATGATCGCGCTGCGCGACGCGCTGAAGGCGCTCAAGGGGCCGCTCGGCAACATTCCGGATTTCCGCAAGAAGGTGCAGGAACTGGTACAGGACGATGGCGTGCGCCAGCGCCTCCTGGGCGAGCTCGGCATCCAGGACCAGTAACACCACAGGGAGACAAATAGCATGGCTGACGAATTGAAACAGCAGGAAGCCGCCGCCACCGAAGACGCCGGCGCCTCGCTGCTGGACCAGCTGGTGGAATCGGCGCGCATCAAGCCCGGCGACGATGCCTACTCGATCACCCGCCAGGGCATCCAGGCCTTCGTGTCGCAGCTGCTGGAGCCGCAGCGCGCGGTCGAGCGCGTGACGCAGGCCACCGTCGACGACATGATCGCCGACCTCGACAAGAAGCTATGCGCACAGGTCGACTCGATCCTGCACCACGCCGATTTCCAGAAGATGGAATCGGCCTGGCGCTCGCTGAAGTTCCTGGTCGACCGCACCAACTTCCGCGAAAACATCAAGATCCAGATCCTGAGCGTCAGCAAGCAGAAGATGCTGGACGACTTCCAGGACGCCGCCGACATCACCAAGTCGGGCCTGTACAAGAACCTGTACACGGCGGAATTCGGCCAGTTCGGCGGCCAGCCGTTCGGCGCCATCATCGCCAACTATGAATTCGGCCCCGGCGGCCAGGACATAAAGCTGCTGCAATACGCGGGCAGCGTCGCCGCGATGGCGCACGCGCCCTTCATCGCGGCCACCGGCCCGGAATTCTTCGGCATCGAGTCCTACGATCAGCTGCCGAACCTGAAGGACCTGTCCTCGGTGTTCGAAGGACCGCAGTTCGTCAAGTGGAATTCGTTCCGCGAGAGCGAGGACGCCCGCTACGTCGGCCTGACGCTGCCGCATTTCCTGCTGCGCGTGCCTTACGGCGCCGATACGATCCCGGCCAAGAAATTCAACTACAAGGAAGACGTCTCGGGCGGCAACAGCCAGTTCCTGTGGGGCAACGCGGCGTTCGCCTTTGCCTCGCGCCTGACCGGCAGCTTCGCCGACTACCGCTGGTGCGCCAACGTGATCGGCCCGCAGGGCGGCGGCACGGTCGGCGACCTGCCGGTGTATTCCTATGAATCGATGGGCGAGATCCAGAACAAGATCCCGACCGAGGTGCTGATTTCGGAACGGCGCGAGTTCGAGCTGGCGGAACAGGGCTTCATCGCGCTGACGATGCGCAAGAACAGCGACAACGCCGCTTTCTTCTCGGCCAATTCGGCGCAGAAGCCGAAGTTCTTCGGCAACAGCAAGGAAGGCAAGGAAGCCGAGCTCAACTACAAGCTCAGCACGCAATTGCCCTACATGTTCGTGGTCAGCCGACTGGCGCACTACATCAAGGTGATCCAGCGCGAGAACATCGGCACCTGGAAGGAGCGCGGCGACCTCGAAAACGAATTGAACATGTGGATCCGCCAGTACGTGGCCGACATGGACAATCCGGCAGAGGGCGTGCGCAGCCGGCGTCCGCTACGCCAGGCGGAGATCAGCGTCGCCGACGTCGAAGGCGAACCGGGCTGGTACCGGGTCGACCTGAAGGTGCGGCCACACTTCAAGTACATGGGCGCTTCCTTCACGCTGTCCCTGGTCGGCAAGCTGGACAAGAAATAAGCCTTCCCCCGCAAAAGCCCGTGTTTCAAACGTAACAGAAACACGGGCTTTTGACATTCGGCAGTAACCGACGCCCCCCACACTGGGAACCATGCGCGGTAACGAAACTTTCGGAGTTGCGCAATCGCCGGAGAACCCCCCGGATTCGGTACGGCGACAGAGACAAGGCGGCAGCAGCTTTTTCGGACGATGCGTTGCCTGCCGTTCGATAGACATCACTCATTAAAAGGAAAAACATCATGCCAATGCCATGCTACCTGATCCTCGAAGGTCAGAACCAGGGGAAGATCGAAGGCTCGACCAAGGTCAAGGGACACGAAGGCAAGATCCTGGTGCAGGCGGTCGACCACACCATCGAAATCCCGAAGAGCCCGCAGACCGGCCTGCCGACCGGCAAGCGCATCCACTGCCCGATGGTCGTCACCAAGGAAATCGACAAGGCCTCGCCGAAGCTGTTCCAGGCGCTGACCTCCGGCGAACAGATGAAGGACGTCACGCTCGAGTTCTACCGCATCTCGCCCAAGGGCACCGAGGAAAAGTACTACACGGTGAAGCTGGCGAACGCGATCCTGACCAGCGTTCGTTCGTGGACGCCGAACTGCCTGGATCCGAACAACCGGCAAATGGGCCACATGGAAGACATCGCCTTCACCTACGAGAAGATCACCTGGACTTTCGATCCGGACGGCATCGAAGCCGAGGACTCCTGGCTGGCGCCGAAGTCGTGATGACGCCCGCTCCCGGCCGACGGTAACGGGAGCGCGCGGCACAGCGATCCGACACCGGTACGGAGGCGACAGTCCTGCGACTCGTCTCCGCACCCAACAGCCACAAGGGGCGAAGCGGCATTCGATACATAAGGCGCCTCGCTGACGCAGCGCCTTTTGCCGGCGGCCTTTATGG
The DNA here is from genome assembly GCA_049683695.1 of Burkholderiaceae bacterium. GTDB lineage: Bacteria > Pseudomonadota > Gammaproteobacteria > Burkholderiales > Burkholderiaceae_D > DATJCV01. Next base: position 3,915 of record JBAUJK010000250.1, on the reverse strand, counting down.
CTTTCAAAAATTGAAAGGAAACCATCATGCCAATGCCATGCTATCTGACGCTCGAAGGCGAAAACCAGGGCAAGATCGAAGGCTCCACCGTAGTCAAGGGACACGAAGGCAAGATCCTGGTACAGGCGGTCGACCACACGGTCGAGATTCCGAAGAGCCCGCAGACCGGCCTGCCGACCGGCAAGCGCGTCCACTGCCCGATGATCGTCACCAAGGAAATTGACAAGGCCTCGCCGAAGCTGTTCCAGGCACTGACCTCCGGCGAACAGATGAAGAATGTCACGCTCGAGTTCTACCGCATCTCGCCCAAGGGCACCGAGGAAAAGTACTACACGGTGAAGCTGTCGAACGCGATCCTGACCAGCGCCCGCTCGTGGACGCCGAACTGCCTGGATCCCAACAACCGGCAACTCGGCCACATGGAAGACATCGCCTTCACCTACGAGAAGATCACCTGGACCTTCGATCCGGACGGCATCGAAGCCGAGGACTCCTGGCTGGCGCCGAAGTAAGCCGTGAAGGAACGCCGGCTGCTGGAGAGGATATCCCACTGGGAGGAAGGCGGAGAGCGCACCAACCAGACCCAGGTGGATATCCTCGTGCGTTCGGTCATGGATCACCTGCGCCGGCTGCTGAACACGCGCCAGGGCAGCGTCCCGCTCGACCCGCAGTTCGGCGTTCCGGACTTCACCAATATCGCCGGCGGCCTGTCCGCCGGGTCGCCGCGCGAAATCGAGGAAGCGATCCGGCGTATGGTGCAGAAGTACGAGCCACGTCTGAAATCGCCGAAGGTCACGCTCAATCGCGAGTCGACCGATGTGCTGGCGATCCGGTTCGACCTCGGGGGCATGCTGGAAGTGGACAATCGCGACATCCCGCTGCAGCTCTCGACGACGGTCGGCGCCAACGGCAAGGTGCACGTGACCTGATGAAAACCCCCGCCGCTCGCACCGCGCGGCTTCCCTGATCCGACAAAGCCCTCACCATGTTCAATCGGTACTACGAAGACGAATTGAACAAGCTCAAGAGCTTGGCGGTCGAATTCGCCCAGAACAACCCGGGGCTGGCGCCGATGCTTTCCGGCCCCTCGGCCGATCCGGACGTCGAGCGCCTGCTGGAAGGCGTCGCCTTCCTGACCGGCCTGACGCGCCAGAAGCTGGACGACGAATTTCCGGAATTCGTGCAGGAACTGGCGAACCTGCTGTTTCCGCACTACCTGCGGCCGATCCCGGCCTCGACCCTGGTCGAGTTCGCCCCGCGCGTTCCGCTGGCCGAAGCGGTCCACATTCCGGCCGGCACCGAACTGGCATCGGTCCCGGTCGACGGCACGCGCTGCCACTTTCGCACCTGCCACGATCTCGAGGTCGCGCCGATTTCGCTGGCCGACGTCAATCTGCTGACACCGGCCGGAGCGGCACCGATGCTGGTGATGGATTTCGAACTGCAGGGAATCGACCTCGCCGCCTGGCAGGGCGACCGCGTCCGGCTGTTTCTCGGCAACGGCTATACCGAGGCGACCAAGCTGCTGCTCCTGCTGACCAATCATGTGACTTCGGTGCGGGTCGCCGGCAGCGGCGGCGAGCGTTTCGAGCTCGGCGTACACGGCTTGCGCGCGTCCGGCTTCGACATAGAACTGCTGCCCTGCCCGAGCCATGCCTTTCCCGGCTTCCGCTGCGTGCAGGAGTTTTTCGTGCAGCCGGAGAAATTCCTGTTCATCGACATCGAAGGATTCCGGCGCTGGACCAACCGCGGCGGCGGCAACCGCTTCATGGTGTTCCTGTCGCTGGACCAGATTCCGGAGTGGATGCCGGAAGTGCGCGCCGACAGCTTCATGTTCAACGTCGTCCCCGCCATCAACCTGTTCCCGCATGCGGCCGACCCGATCGCCCACGAGCATCGCGCCACCGAATACCGGGTCCTGCCGGAAGCGCAGAACCGCCAGCACTACCAGGTGTATTCGATCGACCAGGTGGTCGGCTACCAGCAGGGTGTTGCCGAGCAGCGCACCTACCTGCCGTTCGGCATGTTCCGGCATGACGGCCGTGGCGCCAAGCTGAGCTATCGCAGCACGCTGCGCGCCGCCACCATCGGCCGCGGCAGCGAGGTCTTCCTGTCGGTGGCCTACCCTCCTGGCGAGATACCGCAGCCGGAAACGCTGTCGGTGAAGATCACTTGCACCAATCGCTCGCTGCCGGAAAGCCTGAAGCTGGGCGACCTGAGCCAGCCCACCGCCAGTTCGCCGGATCGCATGAGCTTCCGCAATATCCGGGCGATCACGCCGGCACTCAATCCGCCGACCGGCGAGGCGCTTCTCTGGCGCCTGATTTCGCATGCGTCACTGAATTTCCTGTCGGTCGCCAACGCTGACAACCTGCGCTCGCTGCTCAGCCTGTACATTTTTTCCGAGCGGCAGGAGCGCGGCCAGGAAATTGCCAACCGGCGCCGGATCGACGGCATCCAGGAAGTCAGCGCTGCACCGGAAACCCGGTTGATGGGGCGTGGCAGTCTGCTGCGCGGCCAGCGCGTCCGCATCAAGTGCCGCCCCGATCATTTTTCCGGCATCGGCGACATGTACCTGTTCGGCTGCGTACTGAACCATTTCCTGGCCGATTACGCCAGCATCAATTCCTATACCCGCGTCGAACTTGAGGACGTTTTTTCGGGAGCAGTCTTCAAATGGCCGCCACGACTGGGACAGCAGCCGCTGCTTTAAGGGAGAAGCTGCTCGCCAGCGGCGAGAAGTTCTCCTACTTCCAGGCGATCCGCCTGCTGCGCCAACTGGGGAGAAGCACCGGCGCGCGCACTGACGAACTTCGTATCCGGCCGCGGCTCGGCCTCGGCTTCCCGGAAAACGATATCGATCGCATCGAGCCGCTGCCGCAGGGCGGCCACCGGATCACCGCCAATTTCTTCGGCCTGTACGGCGTCGCCTCGCCATTGCCGGTGTATTACACCGAGGACCTGTTCGAGGAAGAGCGCGAAGGCCGCCACGCTACCCGCGACTTCCTGGACATCGTGCACCACGCGATGTACCCGCTGCTGTTCGATGCCTGGATCAAGTACCGGCTGCAGCAGAGAGTGATCGAGGCGGAGGACGGTGACGTCCTGAACCGGCTGTACGCATTCGTCGGCCTCGGCGACTCCGACCTGCGCATCGATCTGCTGCCGGGCAGCGCGGAACTGCTGCGCTATGCCGGCCTGCTGAACCAGCGGCCGCGCTCGGCGCTCGGCCTGCGCACGCTGCTGGCGGACGCCTTCAGCCCGGCCAGGGTCGAAGTCGATTCCTGCGTGCCGCATTGGCTGCCGATCGCCGACGATCAGCGCCTGCGTCTCGGCCGCCAGGCCCACCGCCTCGGAGAGGACAGCCATCTGGGTTCGCGCATCGACGATTACGCCAGTCGGATCCGCATCCGGCTGCACGACGTCCCGGCCAGTCTGTTTCAGCAATTGATGCCGGGTGAGCCGGGCCACGCGCGCCTGCGCTTCCTGACCTCCTACTATCTGATCGACCCGCTGACAGTCGAGATTCAGGTCGGCCTGCGCGACGGCGAGGCGCGCCAGGCACGCCTGAGCGGTCACCACTGGTCGCGCCTGGGGCTGGACACCTGGCTCAATCCCAAACCGGACGGCGGACGCACAGGAATGGCGTTCCAGCTCTGAAACCCGAGATCCATACCGAAAACAAGGAGAACAACGATGCTGCTGGTCGAACTCAAACCGCTGGTCGGACGCCTCAATCCCTACTCCCGTCAGGCGCTGGAAAACGGCGTCGGCCTGTGCGTCGGCCGCGGGCACTATGAAATCACCGTCGAACACCTGCTGGTGAAACTGTTGGACGACGCGCAATCCGACATACCGCTGCTGTTGCGCCAGTACGACCTCGACCCCGCGCGCCTGAAGCGCGCGATCGACCTG
>JBAUJK010000249.1:0-2103 GCA_049683695.1 Burkholderiaceae bacterium | reverse complement strand
GCTGCCGTCGCGCGCACTGAACTGGCTGGATCTGGCGCGCTTCGCGCTGCGCCGCACCTGGCGCGACCTCGTAACGCTGCTGCTGTCCGCCGTCGCCGGCGGCGTCCTCGGCATGGCGGTGCCGCTGGCGGCGGCCTACCTGATCGACAGCGTGATTCCCGACCACGACCACAGTCAGCTGCCGCAACTGGCGGCGCTCCTGGCGATCCTCGGCGTCGCGGCGTTCGTGATGAGCTATGTCGGCGGCATCGCCTTCAGCCGCTTCGAAAGCCGCGCCGGACCGGCGCTGCAGGCGGCCATCATCGACCGCCTGCTGCGCCTGCCCGCCGGCTTTTTCCGCGCCTATTCAGCCGGCGACCTGGCGCTGCGCGCGTCGGCCGCCACCCACGTGCAACAGCTGGTCGCCGGCAGCGCAGCGTCGGCCGTGACGGGCGGCGTGTTTGCGCTGTTCAGCTTCGGCCTCTTGCTGTACTACGACTGGAAGATGGGCCTGTGGGCACTGCTGGTGACGGTGCTGTACGCGGGCGCCACCCTGTTGCTGGCCCTGCTGCGGCTGACGCGCGAGCGACCGCTGGCGCGGCTCGGCGGCGAGCTGCAGAGCATGCTGCTGCAATTCGTCGGCGGTATCGCCAAGATCCGGCTATCGGCATCGGAAGACCGTGCGTTCGCGCGCTGGGCGGTGCGTTTCGCCGCCGCCGAGCGGCTGCGCGTCGCCGCCAACGGCTTCGGCAGCCTGCAGGCGGCGCTGAACGCCCTGTTCGGCTTGGCGGCGCTGTTTTTCTTCTTCCTGGTGCTCGGCAATTTCGGCGCCGGCGTCGCAGACGATGCGCTGGCGGTCGGCGCCTTCGCCGCTTTCCTGGCCGCCTTTCATAGTTTCCACGGCGGCGTCGCGCAAATGACGCATACGCTGACCCGGCTGATGGCGGTACAGCCGCTGCTGGAACGGGCGATGCCGATCCTGCGCACCGCACCCGAAGTCCGCGAGGACAAGGATGATCCCGGCCCGCTGTCGGGCGCACTGGAAATCACACACTTGTCGTTCGGCTACGAGCGTGGCGGCCCGCTGGTGCTGGACGATGTTTCGATTTCTTCCCGGCCGGGCGAATTCATCGCGCTGGTCGGTGCCTCCGGCAGCGGCAAGTCGACGCTGCTGCGGCTGCTACTCGGCTTCGAGACGCCGGACTCCGGCGGCATCCTGTTCGACGGCAAGGACCTGCGCGACCTCGATCTTTCGGCGGTCCGGCGCCAGATGGGTGTGGTGCTGCAAGACGGCAAGCCGCTGCCCGGATCGCTGTTCGACAACATCGCCGGCATTTCCGGTGGCAGCATGGACGATGCTTGGGATGCCGCGCGCCGGGTCGGGCTGGCAGCCGACATCGAACGAATGCCGATGGGCATGCATACGATGATTGCCGAAGGTGGCGGTACGCTGTCGACCGGCCAGTTGCAGCGGCTGATGATCGCACGCGCCATCGTCGGCCGGCCGCGCATCCTGATTCTCGACGAAGCCACCAGCGCGCTCGACAACCGGACGCAGGCGACGGTCACCGAAAGCCTGGAGCGGCTGTCGATCACGCGCGTGGTGGTGGCGCACCGGCTGTCGACCGTCGCCAACGCCCACCGCATCTTCGTGCTGGACCGCGGCCGCGTGGTGGAAAGCGGCGGCTTCGACGAATTGATGCGCGCCGGCGGCCATTTTGCCCGCTTGGCGGCGGCACAGATAGTGTGAGGGCCGCCTGCCCTGCCATTTTTCACTTCCGGACGGGTACGCCGGCAAGGCAAAAAAAAAGCCCGCGAACCTTGCGGCTTACGGGCTAAATCCAATCCTTAGGAGGGAGTTGGAGGAGACAGGTGCTACTATATTGCAGCGCGTCAAGAATGTCTGCTTTCCTTTTCATATGCCTGATATAGCCCACGACAATAACCCGCAAAAGACACGGCTGGACCAAAACGGGCCACTAAGCTCTCTCCGGATTTCGCTTGTTCCTAGTCGTACGCGGACATAGAAATTTCTTTTCGGTACTGACTAGGCCGACCCGCAGGACGGAAGACGCGGAGCAAAAAAAAGCCCGCGAACCTTGCGGCTTGCGGGCTAAATCCAAT
>JBAUJK010000248.1:0-11801 GCA_049683695.1 Burkholderiaceae bacterium | reverse complement strand
ACCTTGACGTTGACCTGCCCCGCTTGGACGCTGCCGCTGCTACGGCGCCGAAATCGGATCAGAAATGAAACTTGTCTGAGCGCAGCGAGTTGGTTTCATTTCCCGATTTTGGCGTCGCAGCAGCGGGAAGCCGAAGGCCAGCGTCTTGCGGTCACCTTCTTTTGCCTACTTTTTTTCTTGGCGAGACAAGAAAAGTAGGTGGCTGCCGGGCCACCCCCGGCTAGTCACCACAAAGTAGCAAAGGTATCGCGTAGCCACGAACGCCACTGGGGGAATACATGCATTCCCGCTTTCGCCGGAACGACAACCGAACGCTCACCCCTCCCCCCGATAACACCCCTCCAAATGATCATCCACCATCCCGATCGCCTGCATATAGGCATAGACGATGGTCGGCCCGACGAACTTGAAGCCGCGTTTTGCCAGATCCTTCGACAGCCGCTGGGCCAGCGGCGTGGTGGCCGGCACCTCGGCCATGCTGCGCCAGCGGTTGCGGATCGGCACGCCGTCGACGTGGGCCCACAGGAACGGCGCCAGCCCGCCTTCCTCGTCGCGCAGCCGCAGATAGGCGCGTGCGTTGGTGATCGCCGCCGCCACCTTCAGCCGGTTGCGCACGATGCCGGGATCGGCCAATAGGTCCGCCACCCTGGCGTCGTCGTAGCGCGCGATCGCCTCGGCGTCCCAGCCGTCGAACACGCGCCGGTAGTGGGCGCGCTTGTTCAGGATGGTTTCCCACGACAGGCCGGCCTGCGCGCCTTCCAGGTTCAGCATTTCGAATAGCCGGGTCTCGTCGCGGCAAGGCACGCCCCACTCATGGTCGTGGTAGTCGAGGTACAGCGGGTTGGCCGGATTGGCCCAGGCGCAGCGCAGCGGCGAAGTCATGGCAAAGGCGGACAAGGGTTCAGGGAAGGCGCACCCGCTCGTGCGCAGGATTTGTGCGTAAAATTGCGCCGCGGGCGCGCCGGCCCCAGTATAGTGCCGCCGCCCGCCTTTCCAAGCTCCCGACCGCCCTCTCGCCCTCTTCCTCCATGTCCGCCGCCCTTTCCGCTCCCGCGCGCGTCGCCGTCATCGGCGGCGGTCCGGCCGGCCTGATGGCGGCGCAAACGCTGGCGGCCGGCGGTGCCGCGGTCGATCTGTACGACGCGATGCCCTCGGTCGGGCGCAAGTTCCTGTTGGCCGGCAAGGGCGGCATGAACCTGACCCACGCCGAACCGGCCGCCGCGTTCCGCACGCGCTATGGCGCACGCGCGGCGCAAGTCGGGCCGTGGCTGGATCAGTTCGGCCCATCGGAGTTGCGGGCCTGGGCGCACGAACTCGGCGTCGACACCTTCGTCGGCAGCTCGGGCCGGGTGTTCCCGCTCGACATGAAGGCCGCGCCCTTGCTACGCGCCTGGCTGCAGCGGCTGCGCCAGGCCGGCGTGCAATTTCACATGCGCCATCGCTGGCTCGGCTGGAGTGCGGCAGATGGTACGCGCCGACTGCGCTTCGCCACGCCCGACGGCGAACGCCTGGTCGAGGCCGACGCCGTGGTGCTGGCGCTCGGCGGCGGCAGTTGGGCACGGCTCGGCTCCGACGGCGCCTGGCTGCCGCTGTTGGCGCAGCACGGCATCGCGGTGACGCCGCTGTTGCCGTCCAACTGCGGCTTCGAAACCGGCTGGAGCGCACATTTTTCCGAACGCTTTGCCGGCGTCCCGCTGAAGTCGGTGGCCGCCTCCTTCACCGACAGCGCCGGTCGTCACCACACGCGCACCGGCGAATTGATGGTCACCGCCGGCGGCGTCGAAGGCAGCCTGATCTATGCCTGGTCGGCCATGCTGCGCGACGCCATCGCCGCCCACGGCAGCGCCGAACTGCGGCTCGACCTATTGCCGGCACGCGAACTGTCCTGGGTCAGCACCGAACTGGCGCGCCCGCGCGGCTCGCGTTCGCTATCCAGCCACCTGCAAAGCCGGCTCGGCATCACGGGCGTCAAAGCCGGCTTGCTGCGCGAACTGACCACGCTCGAGGAATTCCGCGATCCGGGACGGCTGGCGCCGGCGATCAAGGCGCTGCCGCTGCACCTCTTGGCGCCGCGCCCCATCGACGAAGCGATCAGCAGTGCCGGCGGCGTAATGTTCGAGGCGCTCGATGCGCGGCTGATGCTGCGCGAATTGCCAAGTGTGTTCTGTGCCGGTGAAATGCTGGATTGGGAGGCGCCGACCGGTGGCTATCTACTGACCGCCTGCTGCGCCAGTGGGCGCGTGGCGGCGCAAGGCGTACTAGCTTGGCTGGCGGAAATTCGGCGCTAACCCATTCTCTAGAGTATGCGCGAAAAGCCTTCGCTTAACGCTCGCTTAGAACACTCATACGACCAATATCCAAGGACAACCAATCCTGCTAAAACTGAGCCATCATGTATCATGATGGCAACTTGCCATAGTGATGACGCGGGAAAAATTTATTGGCGCTTGCACTAACTGAATTGACTTTTATGTATTTCCCTACAGTTTGAGTCACTGCGTATCGCGACCAGCCTCCACCAGAGAATTGATGAATTAAGTTAACATGTTGCGAACATTCAAACATTAGGGAGAAAAACGCTGTGTATCCCGTAAAGCTAGGCTATTTAACTGCTATTGCTCGTATTAATGAGTTAACTGCTAATGGACATCATGCCGAAGCACTTGTGACTTCCGCGTTCACGGTAGAAAAAACTCTCCGCCGCACTTTGCGGCAGATCGTTATTTCAGCCGGATTTCCCTCTCAGATTGCCGACAAAATCATTGCGGGACTCAGGGGGCTTGAAGCAGTAAAGAATGCTTGGGAGCTCTACGACCCAAAGCACAGGAAGCTTACGAGCCTGTTAGCAGCGGCCGACTGGAAGGCTCTTAAAGATGCTGCTGAAATGCGTAACAAGCTGATTCACGGGGAGCGCGTGTATTCGCTTGCTGCTTGTCAGAAGAGCACTTCCAGTGTCCTGGCAACGCTTTCAAAGGTGAAGCTCATCCTCGACAGTGAGTATGAATATAGTGGGTGGACAGCTGCCAAGGCACGTCGAACTTCGCGACTTCATATAGACCCTAAGATTCGAATTTCTCCCTAACCGTTTATCTCAGTGGACCGCATTTGGTGGCTGCTGAATTTAAATGCAAGGGTGCTATTCCACCCCGTCTTTGTTCAAATGATTCCGCGGCCAACACAGCTCAATGAGGCCTTTCAAACGCTACTAAACGGCTTTGCCAAGCTGGAGATGCTCTCAAGCGCAATTCGTTCGGCAGCACTGCATGAACATCAGCGACTGCAAAGGAACGAAAGGGAGCTTCGCGAGATCGGCCATGAGGGCCTTGCCATCAGCGTGCATAGCATGTCCTATCGTGACATTCAAACGAATGCCCCGATCTTCTATGACTCCAGAGAACGAGGCGTCAATGATCTTACAGAGGACCTAATATCCTACAGGAACAAGCAGTACCAGTGGGTGCTTGTGGAAGCATTTGAGCTCTTTGAGGACTTTGTTGAGTACTGTTATTCGGAGTGCATCCGTATGAACCCGGATGGACCTACCACAAAGTCGAAAGGAGATCTTACGGCCAAGCTGAAAATGTTGCGAACACATTTGCCGAACCTAGGTATATCTGAAACCAACAATGCCAGGCAAATAAATTACAGGTCGGCCATAGCCTTAGTCGAGATGCTACGCCATATCGTCGTGCACAACGGCGGGTGGATAAAGGACGAAGCCAAGTTCTTCGAAAAACTCAATTGGCGAGTGCACAAAGGTAATGCAGGCAAGCACGACTCCGGAATCGATAATTATGCGAAGTTCTTTCTGTCCAAGGGGCGGCACGGAATCGAAGTGTATCTCCTTGAAGAGGCTGATAAGAAGCCAAGCTCAACGCATACCGACCGTCTTAGTACATTGCTTGGTTGGCTGCTTACATACAGCAGCTGCTTGAAGGATCATCTAAGTCGGGTATCAAGTTTGTCTGCTGAGAGAGTGTGACCTGCTAAAGATATTTGTGGCCAACTTCTGAGTAAGCCGCCGATAGTGCGCAGCCAATTCCTGCCTGCTGGCCCTCCTTCCAACTTTTCCCCCGATGTGTCCAGATGCGCAAATTCCTGCTTCCTCTCCTTTTGGCCACCCTGTCGTTTCTGCTGACCGGCTGCATCAGCGCCAACAGCAGCGAAACGCGCCCCGCCTGTCTCTCGGAATGCACCCCGCGCATCGGCATCATCGCCGCCTTCGGCCAAGAGGCCGACCTGCTGATCGCGCAGATGAAAGAGCCGCGCGAGCTGCGCGTCAATGGCAATCGCTTCATGCTGGGAAAACTGGAGGGGGCGCCGGTGGCGCTGGTGTTGTCGGGCATCAGTCTGCCGAATGCGGTGATGGTGACGCAGCTGATGCTCGACCATTTCCGCGTCAGCCATATCCTGTTTTCCGGCGTCGCCGGCGGCCTCAATCCGCAGCACAAGGTCGGCGACGTCTGGTGCCGCAAAACTGGATGCTGCAGCAGGAAACCTATTACAGCCACAATCGTGACTTGCCGCAGCCGTGCGGGGCGACGGCGGGCGACATTTCCTGTCTCGGGCTGGAGCTGGCCGAGATGCGCATGCCCTATGACGACGGCCAGTTCCTGCGCAAGACCAATGTCGTCAACGGCGCCAATTACCAGCAGGTGGCGCTGCGCGACAGCGTCAGCGGCGCGCCGATCGCGCAGGGCGAAATGCGTACCGACTATCCGGCCGATCCTGCGATGCTGGCGGTGGCGCGCGCCGCGCTGCCGGCTGTCGCATCTTCGCTGGAGGCGATTTGTCCGCCAGGTCAGGCGTGCAGCACGCCGGCGGTGGTGATCGGCGCGCGCGGCCTGTCGGGCAGCAGCTTCGTCGCCAACGCCCGCTATCGCGACTACCTGCATCGGAACCTGGGCGCCGATTCGGTCGACATGGAAACCGCCGGCGTGGCGCATGTCGCCTATGCCAACCAGGTGCCGTTCATTGGCTTTCGCAGCCTGTCCGACCTGGCCGGCAGTGACCAGCAGCCGGAAATGGTCGGGCAGTTCTTCAGCTCGGGCATCGCCCAGCGCAATGCCGCGCGCGTGACGCTCGGCTTCCTCAAGGCGTGGGCGGCGCATCAGCAATAAATGCACGCCAGCAGACGCCCACTAAAGGACGCCGCTAAGCGTCGCCGGCAGCCGCCGGCTGGCTAGACCAACCCTCGCTCGCTCAATTCATACTTGACATAGGCATACAGCACCGGCGCCGCCACCACGCCGGGCAGGCCGAACAGCGTTTCCATCACCAGCATCGCGGTCAGCAATTCCCAGATGTGGGCGTTGATGTGCGAGCCGATGATCTTGGCGTTCAGAAAGTATTCCAGCTTGTGAATCAGGACCAGGAACGCCAGCGACGCCACCGCGATGTACAGCGAATGCGACAGGCCGACCACCACCACCACGGTGTTCGAGATCAGGTTGCCGACCACCGGCAGCAGGCCGGCGAAGAAGGTGATCGCGATCATGCTCTTGGTCAGCGGCAGGTGCACGCCGGCCAGCGGCAGGATCACCGCCAGGTAGATGCCGGTCAGGATCGCGTTGATGCCGGCGATCCGTACCTGGGCGAACACGATGCGGCGGAACGCGTGCTCCAGCAGCACCACGCGCACGTGCAGCGCCGCCGCCAGCGGCCGGTACGGAATCGCCGAATTGGCGTTGTAGAGCGCGGCCATGGCGCCGATCACCATGCCGATCAGCAGATGCACCACGGTGCGGCCGGCCTGCTGGCCGATCAGCCGCGCCTGCGCCGCGTGTTCGCGCAGCCAGGCGGTGATCAGCTCGCGGATCGCCTCGGCGTTTTGCGGCAGGTTGTCGCGCAGCCACGGCGGGATCTGGTCGCGCGACTCCTCGATGATGTCGGCCATCCGCTGCAGCAGCACCTGGACGTTGCCGGCGTCGCTTTGCAGGAATGCGATCAGGCCCCAGATCGCCACCGTCAGCAAGGCGACGATCACGGTGCCCAACAGCGCCACGGCGATCATGCGCGCGCGGTGGCTGGAAATCTTCTTGCCCAGCGCCGGCGACAGCAGGTGCACCAGCGAATACACCAGCAGCCCGGAAAACAGCGCCGCCAGCAGGCCGGTGGCCATGATCGTGACCAGCGCGGCGGCCATCAGCAGGTAGGAAGCGATCACGACCGGACCGCACTTGGATTGTTCGGGCATGGCGATTTTCAAAAGGGCAGGAGGAATGCCGGCGGCGGCCGGATGGCGCGAATTGTGACACGAAGCGCGCTTGCCGGGCAGCACGGACCGTGCCGGCGCAACGCGCGAGCGCGGCGCATTGCGGCTGGCCTGTGCCATCATGGCAATTTGATGGCGTGACAACGTGAAGACGCTGTCCGGCGCAAAAACCATACATTCGGCGACTCACCATGACGGCAGACGAACGCTTTACCGCAGCGGCCCGCGCACTGGGGTACGACTTCGATGGCGAAATCAAGATCGGCGGAAACTACGCAGCAATCGTCAGGGATGGCGATCAGCTTTTCATCAGCGGGCAAATCCCTCGAGTCGGCGACCATGTTCTGTTCGTCGGCGCGGTCGGCGCAGAGATCGACTTGCCCGCCGCGCGGCAAGCCGCGGCGGTGTGCGCGCTGCGCGCACTGGCATTGATGCAGCGCTCGCTCGGCTCCCTGGAAGCGGTCCGGGCCGTGGCGAAGATCACTGTCTTCGTCCGCTCGGCGCCGTCCTTCACCCGGCAAAGCGAAGTCGCGGATGGTGCGTCGGACCTGCTCGTCAAGGTGCTGGGATCCGCCGGTGCGCACAGCCGGACGTCGGTCGGCGTCCTGCAGCTGCCGAAAGGGGCGGCGGTCGAAATCGATGTGCTGGCCTTCGCCAATCGATCGGATGGCGCTGCCTGACAGGCCTCAGGCCGGCAGCGATGGTTCGCCGCCGGCGGCATCCCGGCGCGCCGCCCTCGCCTTCTTGCGACGCAGGAACCAGAAGTGCGCGCGGTCCAGGTATAGGTAGACCACCGGCGTCGTAAACAGCGTCATTGCCTGCGACAGCAAGAGCCCGCCGACCATCGCGAAGCCGAGCGGGCGGCGCAGCTCGGAGCCGGCGCCGTGCCCCAGCATCAGCGGCAATCCCGCCAGCAGCGCGCACATGGTGGTCATCATGATCGGTCGAAAGCGCAGCAGGCAGGCCTGGTAGATCGCCTCGCGCGGCTCCAGCCCGCGCTCGCGTTCGGCGACCAGCGCGAAGTCGACCATCATGATGCCGTTCTTCTTGACGATGCCGATCAGCAGGATGATGCCGATCAGCGCGATCACCGACAGGTCGTAGCCACCCAGGATCAGGATCAGCAGCGCACCGACGCCGGCCGATGGCAGCGTCGACAGGATCGTCAGCGGATGGATGTAGCTTTCGTACAGCAGCCCCAGCACGATGTACACCGCCACCAGCGCGGCGGCGATCAGGTAGGGCTGGGTCGCCAGCGATTCGCCGAAAGCGCGCGCGGTGCCCTGGAACTCGCCGCGCACGGTAGCCGGCGCACCGCTGGCGGCGTGCGCGGCGCGGATCGCATCGACCGCATCGCCGAGTGCGGCGCCGGGCGCCAGGTTGAACGAGATCGTCACCGCCGGGAACTGGCTCTGGTGGCTGATCGACAGGTAGCCGGTCTTGTCGGTGTCGACGTGGACGAAGGCCGACAGCGGCACCTGCTGGCCGGTCAGCGGCGAGGTCAGGTACAGCTGCTCGAACAGCGCCGGATCTTCCTGCAGGCGCGGCGTGACTTCCAGCACCACGTGGTAGCTGTTGATCTGCGTGAAGTACTGCGCCACCTGGCGCTGGCCGATCGCATCGTAGATGGTGGCGTCGATCTGCGCCGGCGTGAAGCCGAAGCTGGAGGCGCGCGCGCGGTCGATGGTCAGGCTGGCGGTGGCGGCGGCGTTCTGCTGGTCGGAAGCGAGATCGGTCAGCTGCGGCAGCCGGCGGAAGCGCTCCAGCAGCTTCGGCGCCCACTGGTTCAGCTCGTCCAGATTGGTATCGGTCAGGGTGTACTGGTATTGCGTGCGCGACAGGCGGCCGCCGACGTTGATGTCCTGCCCGGCCTGCATGGACAGGTTGACGCCCTCGACCTTGGCCAGCTGCGGCCGCAGCCGCGCGATCACCTGGTCGGCGCTGGCGGTGCGGCCTTCGTCCTTCGGCTTCAGGCTGATGAAGAAGGTGCCGGTGTTGAAGGTGGTCTGGCCGCCGCTCATGCCGAAGCCGATCACGTCCGGGTCCTGGCGCACGACGTCGGCCAGCGCCAGCATGCGCCGGTTCATCGCGGCAAACGAGGTGTCCTGCGCCGATTCGGCGGCGCCGAAGATGAAGCCGGTATCCTGCTGCGGGAAGAAGCCCTTCGGGATCGCGACGAACAGCAGCACGGTCGCCGCCAGCGTCGCGAAGAAGACGCACAGCGTGATGAACTGGTGGCGCAGCACCAGCTGCAGGCCGCGCCGGTAACCGTTCAGCAATTTGTCGAAACCGTGCTCGAACCACTGGTAGACGCGGCCGTGGTGCTGGTCCTCGCGGCTCTTCAAAAAGCGCGAGCACAGCATCGGCGTCAGCGTCAGCGAAATCAGCACCGACATCACGATCGTCAGTGTCACCGTGAGCGCGAACTCGCGGAACAGGCGGCCGACGATGCCGCCCATCAGCAATAGCGGAATGAATACCGCCACCAGCGACACCGAGATCGACACGATGGTGAAGCCGATCTCGGCCGCGCCCTGGTAGGCCGCCTCCAGCGGTGCCATCCCTTCCTCGACGTGGCGGTAGATGTTTTCCAGCATCACGATCGCATCGTCGACCACGAAGCCGACCGAAATCGTCAGCGCCATCAGCGACAGGTTGTCGAGGCTGAAGCCGAGCAGGTACATGACGGCCGCCGTGCCCAGCAGTGCCAGCGGTACCGTCACGCTTGGGATCAGCGTCGCCGGCACGTTGCGCAGGAACATGAAGATCACCATCACCACCAGCGCGATCGTCAACAGCAGCGTCAGTTCGACATCCAGCACCGAGGCGCGGATGGTCTGCGTGCGGTCGATCAGCACGCTGACATGCACGGCCGGCGGAATCGATGCCTGCAGCCGCGGCAGCGCTTCCTTGATGCGCTGCACGGTGGCGATCACATTGGCGCCCGGCTCCTTGGTGACGCCGATCACCAGCGCGCGGCCGTTGTGCGGCGCGTCGGCGGCGGCGCCCTTGCCGGCGAATACCCAGGCCGCCTGCTTCATGTCTTCCGGCCCGGCGACCGCGACGCCGACATCGCGCACCCGCACCGGCGCGCCCTTGCGCCAGGCCAGCACCATGTCGTTCCACGGCGCCGCCGCCAGCAGCTGGTCGTTGGTATAGACGGCGAAGCTCTGGCGCTGGCCATCCAGCGTGCCTTTCGGCTGGTTGACCGTGGTTTCGGCGATCACGCCGCGCACGTCCTCCAGTCCGATGCCGAGTGCCGCCAGCTTGGTCGGATCGACCTGGATGCGCACCGCCGGCTTTTGCTGGCCGAAGATGATCACCTGGCCGACGCCCTCGATCTGCGAAATCTGCTGCGCCAGGATGTTGTCGGCGAAGTCGTTGACCGTGGTCAGCGGCAGCGTGTCCGATTGCGCCGCCAGGATCAGGATCGAGAAATCGGCGGGATTGATCTTGCGGAAGTTCGGCGGATTCGGCAGGTTGGCCGGCAGCTGGCCGCTGGCGGCGTTGATCGCGGTCTGAACGTCGAGCGCGGCGGCGTCGATGTTGCGGTCGAGGTTGAACTGCAGCGTGATCTGGGTCAGTCCGAGCGCGCTGATCGAGGTCATCTGCGACAGCCCGGCGATCAGCGAGAATTGCCGCTCCAGCGGCTGCGCCACGCTGGCCGCCATGGTTTCCGGATTGCCGCCCGGCAGGCGCGCGGTCACCTGGATGGTCGGGAAATCGACCTGCGGCAGCGCGGCCACTGGCAACAGCGGCCACACCGCCGCGCCCGCCAGGAACAGCGCCAGCGCCAGCAGCGACGTGCCGATCGGTCGCTTGATGAAGGCGGCGGAAATACTCAATCGGCGCTCCCAGGCGGTGACGGCATGGTGCCGCGGGCTTGAGAGGCGACGGCAGGCGCATCGGCATCGGTGGCGGCCACCGGCACGCCCGGCTTCAGCTTGTACTGGCCGTCCAGCACCACCCGCTGCCCGGCCTGCAGGCCTGCCTCGATCACCGCCACGCCGTCCTGGATGTCGGCAACGCGGATCGGTGCCACCTGCGCGGTGCGGTCGGCCGTCACCACGTAAGCATAGACGCCGTTCGGCCCGCGCTGCACCACCGCCGCCGGCACTGTCAGCGCCTGCCGTCGCTGGCCCAGCAGCAGCCGCACATTGACATACTGGCCCGGCCACAGCCGGTGCTCGGGATTGGCGAAGCTGCCCTTCAGCTGCACCGTGCCGCTGGCGGTGTCGATCTGGTTGTTCAGCAGTACCAGCCGGCCCCGGCCGAGCGCCTCGGCGCCGCCGCGCGCGTAGGCCAGCACCGCCAGCGGCTCGGAGCTGGCGCGCAATGCGTCATTGATGCGCTGGAAGGCATCGCCGGGCAGCGTGAATACCACCGCGATCGGATCGATCTGGTTGATCACCACCAGGCCGTTGGCGTCGGCCGCGTGGACGATATTGCCGGGATCGACCAGGCGCGCGCCGACCCGACCAGTGATCGGCGCGGTGATGCGGGTATAGCTCAACTGCACGCGGGCGAAATTGACCTGGGCGTCGTCGGACTGCAGCGCCGCTTCCAGCTGCGCCACCTGGGCCCGGGTCGCGTCCAGCGTCTGCCGCGTGACGGCATCCTGCTCGATCAGCCCGGTATAGCGCTGCAGGTCGAGCCGCGCGTTCTGCAGTTGCGCACGGTCGCGCGCGCGCTGCGCCTCGGCCTGCGCCAGCTGCGCCTGCAGCGTGCGTGGGTCGAGCTGCGCCAGCAGCTGGCCGGCCTTGACGTCCTGTCCCTCGCTGAAGCCGACGCGCTCGAGCTGGCCGTCGATGCGGGTGCGCACCGTCACGCTCTGCAGCGCCGCCACGGTGCCGACGCCAGTCAGGTAGATCGGCATGTCGCGCTGCCGCACCGTGACCGTGGTGACTGCGGCCGGCGCCGTGCTTGCCTCCTTCGGCGCCGCCCGCCCGCGCCACTGGCGCCAGCCGGCTAGTCCGGCCGCAACCAGCAGCGCCAGCAGCAGCGCCAGCCACAGCAGGCGCCGTCGGGTTCGGGTACGGGAATCGTCCACACTCATGCCCGGCCCTTCCTAGTCGGCGCGCGCCTGTGGCGCCGGCAGCGCACTCCAGCCGCCGCCGAGCGCCTTGATCAGCGCCACACTGGCCACCAGCCGCCGTCCGCGCAGCCGCACCAGCGCCTGCTGGTCGTCCAGCGCCCGGGTTTGCGCGGTGACCACCGCCAGGTAGGTGGCGGTGCCGCCGCGGTACTGTGCCAGCGCCAGCCGCTCGGCCAGCTGCGCGGCGGCGGCCGCGCGCTGCTGGGCGGCGATTTCCTGTTCCAGCACGCGCAGCGCGGCCAGGTTGTCCTCCACTTCCTGGAAGCCGGCCAGCACCGTCTGCTTGTAGTGCGCCGCCGCCGCATCGTAGGCGGCGCGCGCCTGCCGGTCGCGCGCGCGGCGCAGGCCGCCATCGAACAGCGTTTGCGCCAGCGACGCGCCGAGCGACCAGACCTGGCTCGGGACGTCGAACCATTGCGCGAAGCCGGGTGCGTCGAAGCCGGCACTGGCGGCCAGCGTCAGGGAGGGGAACCAGGCGGCGCGGGCGACGCC
>JBAUJK010000247.1:0-9605 GCA_049683695.1 Burkholderiaceae bacterium | reverse complement strand
CGGCCGCCTATGCCGGGCGCTACGTCGCCAAGAACATCGTCGCCGCCGGCCTAGCCGAGCGCTGCCAGATCCAGGTGTCGTATGCGATCGGCGTCTCGCGTCCGACCTCGGTGATGGTGACCACCTTCGGTACCGGCAAGATCAGCGACGAAAAGCTGGCACAACTGGTACAGGAACACTTCGATTTGCGGCCGAAGGGCATCGTGCAGATGCTCGACCTGCTGCGGCCGATCTACGCCAAGACCGCCGCCTATGGCCACTTCGGCCGGGAAGAGCCGGAGTTTTCCTGGGAGCGCACCGATCGCGCGGCGGCATTGAAAGCGGCGGCCGGATACTAACGCCGACTCACTGCCCCCAAAGGACGCGCTAGTTGAAAAACTAGCGCGTTTTTATTTTAAAAATTTAACCATTTCATGGTTGTGGGAAATACAACCATCGATTACATTCTCGATTATTGTTGATGAACGGAAACTAAAAAGAACTATCATGCGTCGCTATTTGCTGCTCGTGGCCGGCTCGCTAGCATTTTCGGGCATCGCCGCATGTCAGTCTTCTCCGCCCGCGCCAATCGTCGGGTCGCAGCCGGCAGTCGGCGCTTCAGACCCTTCTCGCCAATTGATCATCCGCTTCAAGCCCGGCACGGTCGCCTGTGATGCCGTTGCGGTTGCGCGCTTCGCCGCCGTGGCCGGGGTCTCGCTGCAGTTCGTCCGGTCGATGTCGGGCGAGGCATGCGTGATCAGGCAAACGGCGGACAGCGCGCAGCGTCTACAAGACGATCTGGAAACGATCAAAAAAAATCCGGCCGTGCAGTGGGTCGAGCCGGACGCGGTGATGAAAGCTTTGTAGTGCAGTGAAACGCGATGGTTCGGTACCGCCGCCCGGTAGTGCCGAGTCTCGGTGTGTCTCATCTCAGGGAGAAATAAAAATATGATGAAAGCAAGCAAGGGGAGCAAGCTGGGAGGCATATTGTTATGCCTGGCAGCAACAGCGGCAGTGACTGCCGCGGTGGCGAATGCAACGCCGCCGCCGAAGTGGCCGGGGCAGGCCCGGCCAGCCAGTGCGGTGCCGGCCGAGGAAATGGTGTCGCAACTGATGATCAAGCCACGCTTCGGCGCCAAGCTGGCTTCTGCATTGCAGAAATCCGATGCCAGCACTCTAGCGTCGGCTGCCGCCGTGCCGCTGTCGGTGGCGCGGCCGATGTCTGGCGGCGCCCACGTGCTGCGGCTGGCCAAGCCAGTACCGCTGTCGGAGGCGCGCGTGATCGCGGCGCGCCTGATGGGCGACGCCGACGTCGAATATGTCGAGCCGGATCAGATGATGCGTCCGCTGGCGACGCCGACCGATCCCGAATATGGCAAGCAATGGCATTACTATGCACCGGCCGCTGCCAATCTGGGCGGTGCCAACCTGCCGGCCGCCTGGGATCTGACCACCGGCGGCGCCCAGGTCACGGTGGCGGTGATCGATACCGGCGTGCTGCCGCACGCCGATCTGACCCCGCTGCTGCAGGGATACAACTTCATCTCCGATCCCCTGGGGGTGCACGATGGTCTGGTCCGCAATCCTGATGGAACGGACACTGGTGACTGGGTCGCCGCCGATGAATGCGGATTCGGCAGCGATGCCCAGGATTCCGGTTGGCATGGCACCCACGTGGCCGGCACGATCGCCGCCCGCATGAATAATGGCAAGGGTGGCGTCGGCGTCGCGCCGACCGTTCAAATTCTGCCGGTGCGGGTGCTTGGTAGATGCGGTGGTACGGTCTCCGACATCGTCGACGGCATGCGCTGGGCGGCTGGTGTGTCGGTGCCAGGCGTACCGAACAATCCGAATCCGGCCAAGGTGCTGAATATGAGCCTGGGCGGCAGCAACGCTTGCGGTCCCACCTACCAGGCAGCGGTGGATGATGTGCTGGCGGCCGGCAGCGTGATCGTCGCCGCCACCGGCAACAACGGCTCGGCAACCGTCGGCCGTCCGGCCAACTGTAATGGCGTCATTGCCGTCACTGCGCATGCAATCGATGGCGATAATACCGACTATGCGCAGATCGGTTCGGAAACCGCGATCAGCGCGCCTGGCGGCGGCTGCGGGTATCTGGCTTCGAGCAATGCGGCATGCTCCACCTTCGTCACGCCGAATGGCCCTGGCGTCTACTCGACGCTGAACAGCGGCAAGACGATGCCGGCCGCCGACAGCTACGCGAACTACCAGGGCACCAGCATGGCCACGCCGCACGTGGCCGGGGTGGTGGCCCTGATGTTTTCGCTGAAGCCGGACTTGACGCCGGGTGAGGTCAAGACTTATCTGCAAAACTCGGCGCGTCCGCATCCGGCCGGAACTACTTGCACCTTGGGTACCAACCCCGGTAAATGTGGCGCCGGCTTGCTGGACGCGGCAGCGACGCTGGCGGCGCTTCCCGGCGTTCCACCTGTGGTCACGCTGACGGTCGACGCATCGCGCGTGGTGAAGCCGAATGCCAGCGTTGCGCTGACTGGTACCGCCACCGCCGCTGCGGGGCGGACCATCGCTTCGTACCTATGGGCCCAGGCCAGCGGCGATTCGGTCGGCGCGATCGCCAATGCGAATACCGCCAACGCCAGCTTCACCGCACCGCCGACCGGCACGGTTTCGTTCACGCTGACCGCTACCGACAGCGACGGCCAGAGCGGCAGCGCGACCGCCACGGTGCGGGTCAACTCGGCGCCGGTGCTGAAGCCGGTGGCGCCGCAAAGCGGTGTGGTCGGTAGTACGATCAGTTTCAAGATTGAAGCCGTTGATACCGATGGCGACGCGCCGATCTTCCATTCAGTGGATCTGCCAAGCGGCGCCACCCTGAGCGCAGCAGGCGAGTTCAACTGGTCGAACGCTGGGCCGGTTGGCACCTATACGGTGACCTACTATGCCAGCGATAACGACGCCAACAGCGAAAACGGCAGCGCAACCATTACCATCACCGCACCGTCTGGCGGCGGCGGTAGTGGCGGTGGCGGTAGCCTGGATGGGAGCGTGCTGCTGGCGCTGGCATCACTGGCTGCAGTTTTGCGCTTGCGCCGTGGGATCGCTGGGCGAACCAGTTAAACAGTAGCGGTCGATCGGCCGCCAACGCATGCGGACCGATGAACCCCCTCTCGACGCCCGCCGGAGCAAATGGTTGCTCTGCGCGGGTGTCGCCTTTTGTGCATTACTGATGACGGCTTGGCCGCATGGCTTGGCAGAATTTCGGTACGACCGTGCTGGGTTGGGCGCAGGACAGTTCTGGCGCGTCTTAAGCGCCCATTTGGTACATGTGAATGGGCCACATTTACTACTGAACGTTGTCGGCCTGTTTCTGATCGGCGAGTTGCTTTGGGCCGATCTTCCCCTTATGCATGGCGCAGGGTTGATGCTGTCTTCCGCGCTGGGTGTCGCTGGCCTTCTATGGTGGCTCCAGCCTCAGCTGCTATGGTATGCCGGCCTATCGGGTGTGCTGCATGGCTTGTGGGCCGGCTGCGCGCTGGCAGGATGCTGGCTACGGCCACCCGCACTTCACGCGGCTACACGTATCGTCGGTGGCG
Organism: Burkholderiaceae bacterium; assembly: GCA_049683695.1. Taxonomy (GTDB): domain Bacteria; phylum Pseudomonadota; class Gammaproteobacteria; order Burkholderiales; family Burkholderiaceae_D; genus DATJCV01. The sequence continues at coordinate 6,051 of JBAUJK010000247.1, read as the reverse complement.
CCGGTCTTGCGCTGTTATTGGTAAAAATGACGGTTGAGTGGCATTCAGGCCCACCCGTTCAAACGTCCCAGATAATCGGTGCACCTGTAGTGACGCTGGCACATCTCTATGGAGCTTTGGTCGGGGCGGTTTATTTTCTGATCTGGAGAATAGTCGAGAGTTGGCGACGCCGCAGCTGAACTGCACCACAGGTTTTGCATTAAAATGCCTCCTCTGCAGTGAGGAGCGTTGCGACGGATTTTCTCTCCGCCAGGCTCGCTGCACGATCCCAAGCAACCGCGCTCACGTTACTTTTTTCTTTCTGAAAGGAGGGCGTGATGAGCGCCGTGATTTCGACTTCTCCCCAAAGCAGCAACCCGCGCGGCAACGATTTCCTGGTCGCCGACCTGAGCCTGGCCGACTGGGGCCGCAAGGAAATCCGCATCGCCGAAACCGAGATGCCGGGCCTGATGGCAATCCGCGAGGAATTCGCCTCCAGTCAGCCGCTGAAGGGCGCGCGCATTGCCGGTTCGCTGCACATGACGATCCAGACCGCGGTGCTGATCCAGACGCTGGAAGCGCTCGGCGCCGAGGTGCGCTGGGCGTCGTGCAACATCTACTCCACCCAGGACCACGCGGCGGCGGCGATCGCCGCCAGCGGCACACCGGTGTTTGCGGTCAAGGGCGAGACGCTGGATGAATACTGGGATTACACGCACCGCATCTTCGACTGGCCCGCCGGCACCGCGGCCAACATGATCTTGGACGATGGCGGCGACGCCACGCTGCTGCTGCATCTGGGTGCGCGCGCCGAGAAGGACCCGGGCGTGCTGGCCAACCCGGATTCGGAAGAAGCCGTTTGCTTGTTCAACGCGATCAGGAAAAAGCTCGCCGCCGACCCGACCTGGTACTCGACCCGGCTGGCGCAAATCAAGGGCGTCACCGAGGAAACCACCACCGGCGTGCACCGCCTGTACCAGATGCACAAGGAAGGCCGGCTGGCCTTCCCGGCGATCAACGTCAACGATTCGGTGACCAAGTCGAAGTTCGACAATCTGTACGGCTGCCGCGAATCGCTGGTGGACGGCATCAAGCGTGCCACCGACGTCATGGTGGCCGGCAAGGTCGCGGTGGTGTGCGGCTACGGCGACGTCGGCAAGGGTTCGGCGCAAGCCTTGCGTGCGCTGTCGGCGCAGGTCTGGGTCACCGAGATCGATCCGATCTGCGCCTTGCAGGCGGCGATGGAGGGCTATCGCGTGGTGACCATGGACTATGCGGCCGAGCACGGCGACATCTTCGTCACCTGCACCGGCAACTATCACGTGATCACGCATGACCACATGTTGCGCATGAAGGACCAGGCGATCGTCTGCAACATCGGCCACTTCGACAACGAGATCGAGGTCGCGGCCTTGAAGCAATACACCTGGGAAAACATCAAGCCGCAGGTCGACCACGTGATCTTCCCGTCCGGCCGCCGCATCATCCTGCTGGCCGAAGGGCGGCTGGTGAATCTCGGCTGCGGCACCGGCCATCCGTCCTACGTGATGAGTTCGTCGTTCGCAAACCAGACCATCGCCCAGATCGAGCTGTTCACCAATACCGGCGCCTACCCGGTCGGGGTCTACACGCTGCCGAAGCACCTGGACGAAAAGGTGGCGCGGCTGCAGCTGAAGAAGCTGAATGCCCAGCTGACCGAACTGACCGACCAGCAGGCCGCCTACATTGGCGTGCCCAAGGCCGGTCCGTACAAGGCCGAGCACTACCGCTACTGATCCGCCGCGCGGGGCGCCGCTGCCTGCCGGCGGCGCCTGGTGCGATGTCCTCTTGCCGATCGTCCACTGGAAGGAATCGCCATGACCCTGCTGATTACTTGGATCATCAATGCGCTGGCGCTGCTGGCATTGCCCTACCTGATGAAATCGGTGCAGGTCGACAGCTTTTGGACCGCGCTGGTTGCGGCACTGGTGCTGGGACTGGTCAACACGCTGGTGCGTCCGGTGCTGGTGCTGCTGACGCTGCCGGTGACGCTGCTGACGCTGGGTCTGTTCATCCTGATCATCAACGGCCTGATGTTCTGGGTGGTGGCGCAGCTGGTCGGCGGCTTCCATGTCGCCGGCTTCTGGTCGGCGGTCGGCGCCGCGATCCTGTACAGCATCATTTCCTGGGCGCTGTCGGCGCTGCTCCTGAAAATATCATGACCCCTCCGAACTTCAGCATCGAATTCTTCCCGCCCAAGACGGCCGAAGGCGCCGACAAGCTGCGTGCCGTGCGCGCGCGGCTGGCACAGCTGCAGCCGAAGTATTTTTCGGTCACCTTCGGTGCCGGCGGCTCGACCCAGAAGGGCACGCTCGACACCGTGCTCGACATCCAGCGCGAAGGCCACGAAGCGGCGCCGCACCTGTCCTGCATGGGCAGCTCGCGCGACACGCTGCGGGCGATCCTGGCGCAATACCGGGAAGCCGGTATCCGCCGCCTGGTGGCGCTGCGCGGCGACCTGCCGAGCGGCTTCGGCGCGCAATTGGCGGAAGCCGGGGAATTCCGCCATGCCAGCGAGCTGGTCGAATTCATCCGCACCGAAACCGGCGACTGGTTCCACGTCGAAGTCGCGGCCTACCCGGAAACCCACCCGCAGGCGAAGTCGCCGCAGGACGATCTGCGCCACTTCGCGCGCAAGGTGCAAGCCGGCGCCAACGCCGCGATCACGCAGTACTTCTACAACGCCGATGCCTACTTCCGCTTCGTCGACGAGGCGCAGAAGGCCGGCGTCACGGTGCCGATCGTGGCCGGCATCATGCCGATCACCAACTGTTCGCAACTGCTGCGCTTTTCCGAAATGTGCGGCGCCGAAATCCCGCGCTGGATCCGGCTGAAGCTGATGAGCTTCGGCGACGATACGGCGTCGATCCGCGCCTTCGGGCTGGACGTGGTGGCGGCGCTGTGCGAGCGGCTGCTGGCTGGTGGCGCTCCCGGGCTGCACTTCTACACGCTGAATCAGGCGGTGCCGACCGAGGCGATCCTGCAGCGGCTGTCGCGCGCGGCCGCCTGAACCGGCGGCCGTTACCAGCAACCGTCTTCGGTGACGATGCAATCGAGCGCGACGTCGTGCGGCGCGCCTTCGAACTCGGCGCGCAGGCAGCCGTAGGCGATGCCGATGGTGGCACGCGGCGCCGCCGCCAGCGTGCGGTCGTAGAAGCCGCCGCCATAGCCGAGCCGCAACCGTTGTCCATTGAAGCCAAGGCAAGGCACCAGCAGCGCCTGCGGCTCGACCCATTCGCAGTCCGCTGGGACCGGTACGCCGAAGGCGCCGGCGGCGAGTGGCGCGCCCGGCGTCCAGCGCGCGAACTTGAGCGGTGTTGCGCGGTCGATCACCACGGGCAGCGCCAGCGGCACGCCGCGCGCGGCCAGCGCCGCATACGCCGGCCGCAGGTCCGGTTCGCCGCGCACCGGCCAGTAGACCCCGAGGACCGCTGCCGGCGCCGTCGGTTGCCATTCCAGCACATGCCGGCACAGGGCCTGGTCCCAGGCGTTTTTCACGGCCGGATCGAGGCCGGCCCGGCGTTCCAGCAACTGGCGTCGCAGTGCATCGCGCGCAGCGTTTCCGGGGATGGCAGCAGGGGCGGCGGCGGGGGGCGTCATGCTATGCTTGAAGCGCTCCGGGTTCAAAGAAATCAATAGAGAAAAACATGTTTTTCAGGAAATTCGTGTTCGCCGCGACGCTGGCGATCGCTTCGTTTACCGCTTCCATCCCGCTTGCCGTGGCGCAGGCACTGCCGGGCCCCGATGCCAGCGCCGACGACGTCTTTCTCGCCTTGCGCGACGCATCCCGCAAGAAGGATCTGGTCCGGGTCGATCAGTTGGCGGCGCGGCTGTCCGATTATGACATCCCTTCCTACGTCGACTACTACCGGCTGAGGCCGCGCATCGCCGATTTTCCGGATGCCGAGATCCGCGCTTATCTGGCGCGCTACGACGGCAGCGCGATTGCCGACCGCCTGCGCAACGACTGGCTGCTGGAACTGGGCCGGGTGCGCAACTGGGGCGTGTTCGACGAACAGTTCCCGCTGTTCCAGTTGCAGGACGATACCCAGCTGAAGTGCTACGCGCTGATGTCGGCCGCGGAAAAGGGCCAGAACGCGGCGGAATCGGCGCGCAAGCTGCTGACCGAGCCGAAGAACTATGGCGACGGCTGCCTGGCGCTGATCGCGACGCTGGTGCAGGTGGCGCAGTTCAACAAGCAGGACCTGTGGACGCAGGTGCGGCTGACCTCGGAAGCCAATTACGTCGCCAGCGCCCGCCGCATCGCGGCACTGACCGGCGTTACCGACAAGCTGATCGCCGAAGCCTTCGACAAGCCGGGGCTGATGGTGGCGCGCGGCCCGACCCGCGGCGCCGCCAGCCACGAACTGTACGTGGTGGCGCTCGGGCGGATGGCGCGCAGCAATCCGCAGCAGGCGGCAGCCGCCCTGGCGGCCGACGGTGGGCGGCTGTCGGCCGCCGACCGCGAGCAGGGCTGGGCGCAGATCGCGCTGCAGGCGTCACTGAAGCTGCAGCCGGAAGCGGCCGATTACTGGCGCCGCGCCAAGGATGCGCCGCTGACCGAAGACGGCTACCAGTGGAAGGTGCGCACGGCGCTGCGCGACGGCGACTGGAAGATGGTCAAGGCCACCATCGAGGCGATGCCGGCATCGCTGCGCGACGACGCCACCTGGATCTACTGGTACGGCCGCGCGCTGCAGAGCGCGGACAGCGAAGAAAGCCGTGCGCGGGCGCGCGCGCTGTTCGAATCGATCGCCGGCCAGGCCGGCTTCTATGGCCAGCTGGCGCTGGAAGAGCTGGGGCAGAAGATCACGATTCCCGAGCGCGCCACCGCGGTGACGGCGGACGAACTGGCGCCGATGGCGAACAACCAGGGCTTCCGGCGCGCGCTGCGCTTTTTCGACATGGGCTTGCGTTTCGAGGGCGTGCGCGAGTGGAACTGGGAATTGCGCTCGATGAACGAACGCCAGCACCTGGCCGCTGCCGAATTCGCGCGCCAGAAGGACGTGCTGGACCGCATGGTCAATACCTCCGACCGCACCCGGGTCGAAGTCGATTTCCTGCAGCGCTTCCCCAGCCCCTACCGCAGCATCATGCTGTCCAACACCCAGGCGCTGGGGCTGGACATGGCCTGGGTATATGGTCTGATCCGGCAGGAATCGCGCTTTGTCATGCACGCGCGCTCGCACGCCGGCGCCTCCGGCCTGATGCAGATCATGCCGGCCACCGCCCGCTTCGTCGCCAGGAAGATCGGGCTGGACGGCTTCGTGCCGAGCCGGATCAACGACATCGATACCAACATCCTGCTCGGCACCAACTACCTGAACATGGTGCTGGGTGATCTCGACGGTTCGCAGGCGCTGGCGTCGGCCGCCTACAACGCCGGCCCCGGACGGCCGCGCGCGTGGCGCTCGACCCTGCAGCGGCCGGTCGAAGGTGCGATTTTCGCCGAATCGATCCCGTTTTCGGAAACCCGCGGCTACGTCAAGAACGTGCTGTCGAACGCGACCTACTATGCGGCGCTGTTCGAAAACCGCGCGCAGTCGCTGAAGGAGCGGCTCGGCACGGTGGCGCCGCAGGGATACGTGCCGAGCGCATTGCCGTAGCGCCGCGCCTTTACCGGCTGCGGGCGCCGGGCGGCTCTTGTGGAGGGAGGCAAGTGATGGCTTATCGTACTGTGCTGGTAGTCGGTGGCACCGGTTTCGTCGGCTCTTCGCTGGTCGCGGAACTGGTGGCGCGCAGCGGCCGCAGCATCGTGGTGCCGACCCGGCGCTACCAGCGCGGGCGCCACCTGCTGCTGCTGCCGCACGTGTTGCTGACCGAGGCCGACGTCAACGACGACCGCGCGCTGGCGCGCCTTTTGCCGGGCGTCGATGCGGTGATCAACCTGGCCGGCGTGCTGCATTCGAAGCGCGGGCCGGCCGGCTCGCGCTACGATCCGGCGTTCGCGCGCAGCCACGTCGAGCTAACGCGGCGGCTGGTGGCGGCCTGCGCCGCGCACGGCGTGCCCCGTTACCTGCACATGAGCGCGCT
>JBAUJK010000246.1:0-8362 GCA_049683695.1 Burkholderiaceae bacterium | reverse complement strand
CATATAGCGAGGCGGCTGCCGGCGCTGGCCAGCGCCAGCCGTCCCGGCGCCGTATCCGGCAACTGCGCCAACAACCGGGTGCGCAGGTGGGCCAGCGCAAAGTTGCTGTGCGCCAGCCGGTTGCGGCCGACGTGCGCCAGCTGCGCGCGCATGCCCTGCAGCCGCAGCCTTTCGTGCGCGATGGCCGCAGCCGGGCTTTGCAGCCGGCGCGCATACCAGTCGAGCGTCTGCGATTGCTCGGCGAGGCGTCGGCGCCACGCCAGCCGCAGGCCATCGGCGCTGGCGCGCAGCGCCGCCAGCCAGTCGGCGCGCGGCACCGCCGCCAGTTCGGCGGCGGCGGTCGGGGTCGGAGCGCGCAGATCGGCGGCGAAATCGGCGATCGTGAAATCGGTTTCGTGGCCGACACCGCAGATCACCGGCAACGCGCAGCCGGCGATTGCGCGCGCCACTCCTTCGTCGTTGAAGGCCCACAGGTCTTCGATGCTGCCGCCGCCGCGGCATACCAGCAGCAAGTCGCATTCGGCGCGGCGCGACGCCTGCTCGATCGCGGCGCGGATTTTTTCGGCGGCGCCGGCGCCCTGCACCGGCGTCGGATACAGGATCACGCGCACGTGCGGTGCGCGGCGCGCCAACGTGGTCAGCACGTCGGAGAGTGCCGCCGCCTGCGGGCTGGTGACGATGCCGACGGTGCGCGCGAAGACTGGCAGCGGCCGCTTGCGCGCCGGGTCGAACAGCCCTTCGGCGGTCAATTGCTCCTTCAGCCGCAGGAAGGCTTCGTACAGGTTGCCGAGGCCGGCGCGGCGGATCGCTTCGACGTTCAGCTGAAAGTCGCCGCGCGCCGCGTACAGCGTGACGGTCGCCCGCACCTCGACCCGCTCGCCTTCGCGCGGCGTGAAGCCGGCGTATTGCGCGCGGCCGCGGAACATCACCGCGCGCACCTGGGCAGCGTCGTCCTTCAGCGTGAAATACCAGTGGCCGGAGGCGGCGCGGGTGAAGTTGGAGATTTCGCCGCCGACCCAGCATAACGGGAAGTTGCGCTCCAGCATGCGCGCCACCGCCAGGTTGAGCGTCGACACGCTCAGCACTTCGGCAGGGCGGGCGGACGGCTCGGGCGGCAACGGGTCGGCGGGCATGCTGGCGGACGGCTGGTGGAAACCCTCAATAGTACAGGCGCCCGTTGCGGCCCACCACGGCGATATCCAGGAAGGAGGAGCCGCTGCGGTTGGTCTCGGAGAAATCGATCGGCAGCCCGCCGAGCTGGAAGTTGCGCATCGATTTCAGGCTCTGCGCGACGCTGGCAGCAGTCGGGTTCGGACCTGCCAGGCGGATCGCTTCGAGCACCAGCTTCAGGTTGACGAAGCTTTCGAAAGTCAGCGGGTTCGGCTCGACCCCCTGGCCGCCCGGAGATTTCAGGAAGGCCTGAAAATCCTTGCTGATCTGCAGCACAGCCGAGTTGGCGTTCGGTACCACCTGCGTAATGCCGATGCCGCGGATGCGCGCCTCGCCGGCGGCCGCCTGCAGATGGTCGGGCGTAACGAACGACAGCGTGTAGATCTGCGCGGCGCCGACCGGTGCGTCGTAGACCTTCATGAAGTTGGCGACCGCATCCGGCACACCCATCAGGAAGATCGCCTGCGGCTGGGCGGCGATGATCTTCTTTGCCTGCGCGCTGAAGTCGGTTTCGCCCGGCTTGTAGGGCGCTTCGGCGACCATCTTGAACTGGTTTTCCTGCATCGCCTGGTTGACGCTCTTCATGATGCTGGCGCCGAAGCCGTCTTCCTGGAACAGCACCGCGATGTTCTTGACGCCTAGCGTCGACGCCACGCGCGCGATCTTCATCACTTCGTCATGGTAGGTCGGGCGGGTGTGGAAGATGTATTCCGAACCCGGTCCGCGGATCACTTCCGAACCGCTGAAGACGCCGACCAGCGGCACCTTGTGCCGGCTCAGCACGCCGGCCTTGATCATCGCGAAGGTATTGGCGGTGCCGGCGCTGTTGACCAGCGCCACCACGTTGTCGCGGGTGATGATGTCCTCCACCATTGCCGGCGTCTTGCGCGGGTCGTACTGATCGTCGCGCTGCATCAGCACGATCTTGTTGCCGTTGATGCCGCCCTTGGCGTTGATCATGTCCAGGTAGGCCTGGGTCGCGGCCACCATCTTGATGGACGTGCTGGCCAGCGGCCCGGACAGGTCGCTGACGGTGCCGATGCGGACTTCTCCGGCCTGCGCCGACAATTGGATCGACGCGAGCGCCGCGCAGGCGGCGAGGGTGGCGAACGTTTTCTGAAACAGCATCTTGTCTCCTTGGTATTTTGTGGTTTTTATGGTGCCGCGGCGGCTGCGCGATGTGTGGCTGGCGGCCGCCGCAGCGATATGCTACTCCCTGCACGCTGTCCGCAGGAAAATCTCCTTTGAAAACAAGCGTTTCGCCGCACGTTGCGTTTGCTTGCAAGCGCGTCGACGCGCGCTTTCAGGGCATGTCCATTCAACCGGGTTTCCGTGCATTCCGCCATCTGGCCTGCAGCGAAAGATGGCGATTCCAGCCCGTCCGTGAGTGACGCAAGGATATCGGGAAGCCACGCGGCAATCCGGTTTGCGCATTCTCAAATCCGCGCGTACGCGATGTTTTCATGGGATGGCGCGGGTAGGAAAATCTCATCTTCGGGCGTCGTTTCCGGGCGCCGCTATCGCCCCTTTTTTAAAGGGAACGGAGCGCGATCCGACCTTGTCCAGAGAAAATTTTCGTATCGGAAGAATGCGCAGACAAAGGGCTGTCTGTTGCCGTGGATGATGGCTGCATTGGCTCAAATCGAACGTGGCGCAGCGATCTCCAAAGGGCAAGGCCGAATGGATTTTTTGATGAATTCTGTATGAATGACTGGAAGGAAGACCGCAATGGATAGGCAAAAGATCGAAAAACGGCTGGTTGTTGCCGCTTGTGTTTTTGCACTTGCAACGCTATCTGGTTTTTCCGCCGCACAAACGAAAAATGAAAAAAGCGGTGCCGATACGCGGGCCACTGCCCATGCGCCAACAGCCAGGCAGGAAACGGCTGCCACGAAACACGTAAATGCCGCTGCCACGGTGGTCCAAAGAATGGATAGAGAGCCGCGCATGAAGGAACTGCTGCAGGAGGCAAAAGGAGTTTTCATCATTCCCACATATGGGCGCGCCGCATTGGCGGTCGGCGGCAGCGGAGGGGCTGGCGTATTGCTTGTGAAGCGTGATGACGACACATGGAGCGACCCGGCTTTCTATAACACCGGCGGCATCAGCGTTGGAGCGCAGGCTGGCGTGGAGGGCGGCCCTATTGCCATGATCCTGAATAACGAGAAAGCCGTGGACAGATTCATGCAAAAAAACAGTTTTTCACTCAATGCTGATGCGGGGCTGACCGTAGTCAATTGGGCGAAGACGGCGGAGAGTTCCGTTGGCAGAGGCGACGTGACTGTCTGGGCGGGTACAAAGGGCCTTTTCGGGAATGTGGTGACTGTCGGTGTCAACGACATCCGCTTCAATCAAAATTTGACCAACGCCTATTACCATCAGACCGTGTCGGCGGAAGACGTTGTCAACGGAAAATTCAACAATCCCCAGGCCGACACCCTGAAGAGAATGCTTGCGGCAAGCTCTCCCGGCAAGGCCGGCAGCAGTTCTGGCGGAGGATCGGCAGGCACGTCGAGCGGTAAGCAATGACAGCGTGGGTGGGATTGGGAAACCAGTCCGACCCGCCCCGGCTTTGGAGGCGAACGCCAACGTCGCGTTTGCACCGATTCCCAACCTTCCACGGCGCCCGGCCATGATTCAGTTCCATCTTGTAGCGAAAGAATTGATCGCATGCCTGCTGATCGGATTCTGCATGCAAGCACATGCCGCGTCGGAAGAGCAAATGGAGAGGTCGCGCGGCGAGCTGCTGTATTCGACGCACTGTATCGCCTGCCATACCGAGCAGGTGCATTGGCGTGACAAGAGGCTGGCTACGAACTGGGAGCAACTGAAGCACCAGGTTCGTCGCTGGGAAGACAATACGAATCTCTATTGGAGCGAGGAAGACATTGATGCCGTCTCACGATATCTGAATGCGCTTTACTACCATTTCCCCATTGACTCGGAAGGCGGGGGAGATGTCGCTCACGGGGGAGCAGCTCGCTAGCGTCGCTTTGCTGTCGTTCCCTGCTGCGGGCATGCGCACGGTTTTTTCGTTGTCAGTGAAAAAGGAGAGTGGAAAATGGCACGCAATATCTCATTGTATGAACCGATATCCGATTTGATGAGCGCCCGGATGTTTCCCGATATCGAGCGCTTCCTCAAAGAATTTTCCATGCCGCCCGCCCTTCGCGATCTCCAGTCGCGCATGAAGCTGGATGTGGAAGAAACTCCACAAAACTACCTCGTCAAGGCAGAAATACCCGGCGTGAGCAAGGACGACATATCGATAGATATTTCCGGCAACGCAGTGTCCATCAAGGCGGAAGTGAAAGAGGAACGGTCGGAAAAGCCGGCTGGAAATGTCCTGTACACGGAACGCTACTATGGCGAACAGATGCGCAGCTTTACGTTGCCGCAGGAAGTCGATGAATCGAAGGCGGATGCGAAATACGAGAACGGCATCCTGTCTCTGACGCTGCCGAAGAAAGCGCCGGCAACAAGCAAGAAGCTGGAGGTTCATTAAAAAATCACCCCTGCAGCTTGCGGCAGGGGTACGCATTTCCGTCGGGCGAAACGCCTAGCGGCATGCGCTGCCGTGCTTCAGACGGCACCGGCGTCTGTTGGCGTTCTGCGCGTATCGGCATGGGCGGAGATGGGTCGTTGTCCGGATGTCTGCACTTTCCGACATCCGGATTTCTGAAGTCCGATGACATGATCGGCTTCGAGAAGGCGGCATGATGAAAAATCGAGTGCTTTTTGTCCTGTCCGCCCTTGGTACCGTTATCGGCGTAGGGCTGCTATCTATTTCGGCATCGAGACTTAGGCAGCATCGCTAGGTTGGACCGGATCTGCTCTAGCTGGCCGCGGCTTTCAGTTCCTCTGCCGGCGCCCGTACCAGCAGCACCGGCACGGGGGAAATGCGCAGGATCTGCTCGGCGTCGCTTCCCAGCAGCCACCGCCTGATGCCGCGCCGGCCATGCGAACCGAGAACGAGAAGATCCGCCTGGGATTTTTGCGCTTGTTCGGCGACCAGGTCGCACATGCGGCCGGCGCCGCTCATCTTCAGACATGAACTGGCCATGACGCCTTGCGCAGCTGCCTTGATGCGCCCCGCTTCCAGCACCTTTTCTCCTTCCGCCTGCATCAGGGGCAGGACATCTTCTATATAGCAGGTGGCCGATTCGAAACCGTTCAGATAGACCAGTTCGTCCACCACGTGGATCAGCTCCAGTTCCGCCCCGGTTTCCCGCGCCAGCTTGATCGCCTCATCGAGCGCGAGGTCGGATATCGGACTGCCATCCACCGCGACAAGAATTTTTTTGTAAGGGAACATGGTGCACTCCTTTCGAAATGGCTGGCTCAGGGAAAAACGCATGCAATTGGATTACTGCCCGCCTGATCCTGCCGGCCTGGACAGGCACCGTTTCGCGTATCCGGCAATGAGGGGATGGCGCGCAGTGGCGACCACCAGGGTGGCGGCGGCAGCGGCTCGAAGCCTCATGCCGTTGCCCGTATATCCTGGACGTGACGAGAGCCGCCATGAGCGCAGTGTGCACGGCTGTCAGTGTGAAGGCACCAGCACCGCCGCCCCTTGCAGCTTTCCTCCGCGAAGGTCGTTTAAGGCCTGGTTCGCCCGTTCCAGAGGATAAGTCTGCACCTGCGAGTGCAGCGGATATCTGGCCGCAGCCTCGAAGAAGGCGGCGCCATCCGCGCGTGTCAGATTGGCGACCGAGCGCAGGATGCGCTCGCCCCACAACAGCTCATAGGGGAATGACGGAATATCGGTCATATGGATGCCGGCGCAGACCACGCTGCCACCCTTGGACACCGCGCGCAACGCGGCAGGCACCGTTTCGCCCACCGGGGCAAACAATAGCGCCGCATCCAGCGAGACGGGCGGCAGCGTAGTGGAGTCTCCTGCCCACTTCGCTCCCATTTTTCTCGCAAATTCCTTGGCGGCCTCATCTCGAGGTCGTACGAAGGCATAGATTTCCCTGCCTTGTTGCACACACAGCTGCGCCAGCAGATGAGCGGCCGCACCGAAACCATAGAGGCCGATGCGCTTCGCCGTCCACACCATGCGCAAGGCACGGTAGCCGATCAGGCCGGCACACAGCAGGGGAGCGGCTTCGGCATCGGAATACCGCGGCGGGATGGGGAAACAGTAACGCGCGTCGGCGACCGTATGGTCGGCATAGCCGCCATTGATTTGATAACCGGTAAAACGCGCCGCATTGCACAGATTTTCCTGTCCGCTTCGGCAATACTCGCAACTGCCGCATGTCCAGCCCAACCACGGCACTCCCACCCGGTCGCCGATCTGGAAGCCATCGACCTCGCCGCCCGTGTCGACAACGCGGCCAACGATTTCATGCCCTGGCACCAACGGCAGGGTGGAGGCCGGTAATTCTCCATCGACGATGTGCAGATCGGTCCGGCATACGCCACAGGCACTGACTTCGAGCAGCAATTCCTGCGGTCCTGGCTCCGGTAGCGGCAGCGTTTCCAGTTGCAGAGGCTGGCGGATGTCGGTAAGAACCTGCGCGCGCATACCGGAGGCCATTTCCATTCTTTCTCGAAAAGAACAAGAACCTCGCCAAGGGGCTTGACCCACGTTTCGACATCGTTGTGGCAATGCCGTTCCTTTGAATCATCCAGGCCAATCGACGTTCCTGAGCCGGTCGAAACCCTGGATTTCGTACTCTGCCGGCGCCGGCGCCGGTGCAGCCAGGGCGGCGCTTCGGATCATGGACGACTTCGATGATCGACATCATTCCGGAAAGGCAATATCGGCAGGCCGGCGGGCGTGGGACAAGGGCTCCGTGGCTAAAATTCGCTGTCGCCGCATCCGTGCCGGCATCCGCGCTTGCCCGGCGCCGCTCAAAACGTTACATTCTGCATCCGGACGTTTTACGTGCCGGAATCCACCTGAGGAGTCCCCTTGCTTGCCATTTTCGAAGCTGCCGGCTGGCCGATCTGGCTGCTGCTGATCGTGTCGATCGTCGCTACCGCGCTGATCATCGAACGGATCCTGTACCTGCGCCGTAACCGCATCCTGCCGCCCAACCTGCTGCAGGAAGTGATCCGGGTGTATCACAATGGCAAGGTGACGGCCGAGGTGGCGGACGACCTGGAACAGAATTCGCCGCTCGGACGCGTGCTGGCGGCCGGCCTGCGCAACGTCGACGCGCCGCGCGAGGTCATGAGGGAAGCGATCGAGGAAGCCGGCCAGGCCAGCGCGCACCAGCTGGAGCGCTTCCTGACCACCATCGGCACGGTCGCCACGCTGGCGCCGCTGCTCGGCCTGTTCGGCACCATCGTCGGCATGATCGAAATTTTCAGCGCCCAGGACCCGACCGGCGCCAACCCGGCGCAGCTGGCGCACGGCATTTCGGTGGCGCTGTACAACACTGGCTTCGGCCTCGCGATCGCGATGCCGGCGCTGATCTTCTACCGCCATTTCCGCGCGCTGGTCGACAGCTTCGTGCTGGCGATGGAGCAGCAGGCGGTGAAGTTCGTCGACACCGTGCACGGCAGGCGCCGCTGAACCGGATGCGCGCATGAATTTCCGCAAAGGCAGGCATCGGGAAGATCCCGAGATCAACCTGATCCCGTTCATCGACGTGCTGCTGGTGATCGTGATCTTCCTGATGGTGACCACCACCTACAGCAAGTTCACCGCGCTGCAAATTACGCTGCCGACCGCCGACGCCGAAAAGGCGCAGCAGCAGCCGCGCGAGATCAACGTCGCGGTCGATGCCCAGGGCCGCTACGCGATCAACAACGTCGCCACCGCCGCGCGCGATCCGGCTACGCTCTCGGCCGAGCTGCGCACCGCCGCCGGCGCTTTCGGCGAGCGCGAGCCGCTGGTGATCATCAACGCCGACCAGCTGTCGCCGCACCAGACCGTGATCAACGTGCTGGAAGCGGCGCGGCTGGCCGGCTTCGCCAAGGTCACGTTCGCCGCGCAGAGCACTGCCCGTTGACCGCGTCTACGTGGTTTCCCGGGAGTATGCCAAAAAATAGGCTTATCCCGCAGAACCGGCGCTCGGACTTGAAAATACCGCCCGGAGTATGAAATGGGCTTCGATCCAGTGATATCCCCATCCGACGCCGCACCGCGGCGGCGCGGCGCGTGAGCGCGCCATCGTCTGTCGCCGCTGTGCTGGCGCACGCCTGGCGCCGGCGCGGGCTACTGGCCTGCCTGCTG
>JBAUJK010000245.1:0-8603 GCA_049683695.1 Burkholderiaceae bacterium | reverse complement strand
ATCAAGGGCGGCGTGGTGCCGCGCGAATTCATCCCGGCGGTCGACAAGGGCATCCGCGAAACCCTGAATGCCGGCGTGCTGGCCGGCTATCCGGTGGTGGACGTCAAGGTGACGCTGGTGTTCGGCTCCTACCATGACGTCGATTCGAACGAAAACGCGTTCCGGATGGCGGCCTCGATCGGCTTCAAGGACGGCATGCGGCGCGCCGACCCGGTGCTGCTGGAGCCGGTGATGGCGGTCGAGGTGGAAACGCCGGAAGAATTCATGGGCAACGTCGCCGGCGACCTGTCCGGGCGGCGCGGCAGCATCCACGGCATGGACGACCTGCCCGGCAAGGTCAAGGCGATCAAGGCCGAAGTGCCGCTGGCCGAGATGTTCGGCTACTCGACCGCGCTACGCTCGCTGACCCAGGGCCGCGCCACCTACACGATGGAATTCAAGCGCTATGCCGAGACGCCGCCGCATGTCGCGAAGGCCGTGATCGGCGCCCGCCACCAGTAATTTTTCCCGCCGGCCATGGCCGGCGGGCCGGCCTTGCCGCCGCTCAAGCCCGCGTGCGGACGGGCTTGCCGGCGGTTTGTTGTATCCTATAATCTCCGCAACAACCTTTTCCTCCCGGCTCACGCCATATGCCCGATCTTCCTAGTGGCGCCAGATACGCTGACGCCAAACCGCACCGGTCGCTGTTCGAACGGCTGACCGCACTGATTTCCCCCGAACCCGAAAATCGCTCCGAACTGCTGGAAGTCCTGCAGGACGCCCACAGCCGCAACCTGATCGACGCCGACGCGCTGTCGATGATCGAGGGCGTGTTCCAGGTCTCCGACCTGTCGGCCTACGACATCATGATTCCGCGTTCGCAGATGGACGTGGTCGACATCGACAAGCCGATCGAGGAATGGCTGCCGATGGTGCTGGAAACCGCGCACTCGCGCTTTCCGGCGGTGTCCGGCGAGCGCGACCGCGTGGTCGGCATCCTGCTGGCCAAGGACCTGCTGCGCTATTACGCGGAAGAATCGTTCGACGTGCGCGACATGCTGCGCCCGGCAGTGTTCATCCCGGAATCGAAGCGGCTGAACGTGCTGCTGCGCGATTTCCGCGCCAACCACAACCACATGGCGATCGTGGTCGACGAATACGGCGGCGTCGCCGGCCTGATCACGATCGAGGACGTGCTGGAGCAGATCGTCGGCGACATCGAGGACGAATACGACTACGACGAGGAAGAGGACAACATCCTGCCGATCAAGGAAGGCCGCAACGGCCCGCGCTGGCGCGTCAAGGCGCTGACCGAGATCGGCCAGTTCAACGAGGCGCTGCATACCGATTTCTCCGACGAGGACGTCGACACCATCGGCGGCCTGGTCGCCAACCACCTGGGCCGCGTGCCGCACAAGGGCGACCGCTTCGAGCTGGACAATCTGCGCTTCGAAGTGCTGCGCGCCGACGCCCGCCAGGTACACGTGCTGCTGGTCGAAAAGCTGCCGCTGGCGCTGCCGGCCGCATAAGGCGTCCACCGGGCGGCACCCTGCCATCCGCTGCCGCAATCGTTCAATCCTGGAGTATGTGTCGAAAACGACCGCTCCGCGCCCCGGTTTAAGCCTATGCAAGGGGAGTATATGAACAAGCCGGGGACCCCGGAAGCCCTCGCCGCGCCCGCTGCATGGCCGCGCTGGGCGCCGCCGCTGCTGGCGCTGGGCGCCGGTGCCGCCAGCGTGCTGGCGTTCGCACCGTTCGGCCTGTGGCCGTTGCAGATCGCCACGCTGGCGCTGCTGTTCTGGCTGGCCCTGGATGCGCGCGGCGTCGCCCGCGCCGCACTGTGCGGCTGGCTGTACGGCTTCGGCTGCGCCGCCGCCGGCATCCACTGGCTGTACGTCAGCCTGCACGACTTCGGCGGCATGCCGGCGCCGATGGCGGTGACGGCAGTGCTGCTGCTGGCGCTGTACCTGGGCGCGTTTGCCGCGCTGGCGCTGGGCACGGCGCTCTGGCTGCGGCAGCGCTGGCAGGCCAGCCGCGCCGTCACCGCGCTGTTGCTGCTGCCGGCGCTATGGGCGCTGGCCGAATGGCTGCGCGGCTGGGTCTTCACCGGCTTTCCGTGGCTGGCCTCCGGTTACGCGCACAGCGCCGGCCCGCTGGCCGGCTACGCGCCGCTGGTCGGCGTTTACGGGCTGGGACTGATCGCCGCCGCGATCGCCGGCGCGCTGGTGCTGCTGCCGGCCCGCAAGCTGCCGGCGGCAGTGGCCGTTGCCATCCTCGCCGCCGGCTTCGGGCTGCGCTTCCTGCCGTGGACCGCACCGCACGGCCAGCCGCTGACAGTGCGGCTGCTGCAGGGCGCGGTGCCGCAGGAAATGAAGTTTGACCAGGCGCAGCTGAACGCATCGCTGGCGCTGTACCGCGACATGATCGAAGCCGGGCCGGCGGACCTGGTGGCGACGCCGGAAACCGCGATCCCGGTGCTGCTGCAGCAGGTGGCGCCAGCCTACCTGCAGGGCTTGCGCGCCTTCGCCGAGCGCAGCGGCAGCCACCTGCTGCTGGGCGCGCCAGTCGGCGACAGCGCGCACGGCTACACCAACAGCGCGCTCGGCTTCGCGCCACAGGCGGAAGTGGCGCCGTACCGCTACGACAAGCACCATCTGGTGCCATTCGGCGAATTCATTCCATATGGCTTTCGCTGGTTCGTCGACATGATGCACATCCCGCTCGGCGACTTCGCACGCGGCGCGGCGCTGCAGCCGGCGTTCGCGGTGCGCGACCAGGCGGTGCTGCCGAACATCTGCTACGAAGACCTGTTCGGCGAGGAGATCGCGGCACAGCTGGCAGCCGGCCACGCCGCCGGCAGCGCGGCGACGATGCTGCTGAACATGTCCAACATCGCCTGGTTCGGCGACACCATCGCGCTGCCGCAGCATCTGCAGATTTCGCAAATGCGAGCGCTGGAAACCGGGCGGCCGATGCTGCGCGCCACCAATACCGGCGCCACCGCGGTGATCGGCCCGGATGGCCGGGTGGCGCAGCAGTTGCCGCCGTACGCGCGCGGCACGCTGGCGGCGACCGTGCAGGGAATGGCAGGCTGGACGCCGTACATGCTGTTCGGCAACCGACTGCTGCTGGCGGCCATCGTGCTGGCGCTGGGCGCCGCCTGGCTGGCGACGCGCCGCAGCGGCCGGCGGACAGCCTGAACGCCCCGATAGCCGCCCAAGGCGGGGCCAAAAACGCTAAAATCTGGAGCTTTGGCAACCCTGCCCGCCCGGCCGCGAATCCGGCGCCCGCGGCCCCCGACACGATGCTGACATTTCAACAAATCATTCTCAAGCTGCAGGATTACTGGGACGCCCAGGGCTGCGCGCTGCTGCAACCGTACGACATGGAAGTCGGCGCCGGCACTTCGCACACCGCCACCTTCCTGCGCGCGATCGGCCCGGAACCGTGGCGCGCCGCCTACGTGCAGCCGTCGCGCCGGCCGAAGGATGGCCGCTACGGCGAAAACCCGAACCGGCTGCAGCACTATTACCAGTACCAGGTGGTGCTGAAGCCGGCGCCGGAAAACATCCTCGACCTGTATCTCGGCTCGCTCGCCGCGCTCGGCCTCGACCTGAACAAGAACGACGTGCGTTTCGTCGAGGACGACTGGGAAAACCCGACGCTGGGCGCCTGGGGCCTGGGCTGGGAAGTCTGGCTGAACGGCATGGAAGTGACGCAATTCACCTATTTCCAGCAGGTCGGCGGCCTCGACTGCAAGCCGGTGCTGGGCGAAATCACCTACGGCATCGAGCGGCTGGCGATGTACCTGCAGGGCGTGGAAAACGTCTACGACCTGACCTGGACCGAATGGGAAGAGCGCGGCGTCAGGAAGCGCCTGTCCTACGGCGACGTGTTCCACCAGAACGAGGTCGAGCAGTCGACCTTCAACTTCGAATACTCGAACGCCGAATTCCTGTTCTCGCTGTTCAACAATTACGAGGCCGAAGCCAAGCGCCTGCTGGAAGTGCCGCTGGCGCTGCCGGCCTACGAAACGATCCTGAAGGCGGCGCACACCTTCAACCTGCTCGACGCCCGCGGCGCGATCTCGGTCACCGAGCGCGCCGCCTACATCGCCCGCATCCGCAACCTGTCGCGCGCGGTGGCGCAGGCCTACTACGATTCACGCGAGAAGCTCGGCTTCCCGATGTGCGGCGACGGGCGCGCCGCCGCTTGAGCAGTCGTCCCGCGCCGGCGGCAATGCCTGCATTCCGCCAGTGCCGTTGATGTCGTTAATTCACTTTGCCAAGCCGCCGGATTTCCGCCTGTGCGGAAATGACGGCGGCAAAAGAACATGAACCAAACCCTGCTGATCGAACTGCTGACCGAAGAACTGCCGCCGAAGGCGCTGGCCAGGCTCGGCGAAGCCTTTGCCGCCGGCATCGAGCACGGCCTGAAGGCGCGCGATTTCCTCGACGACGGCGCCACCACCACCTGGTATGCGACGCCGCGCCGGCTGGCGGTGACGATCACCGCGGTGCGCGCCACCGCACGCGACCGCGCGCTGCGCGAAAAGGTGCTGCCGGTGACGGTCGCGATCGACGGCGGCGGCAACCCGAGCGCACCGCTGATCAAGAAGCTGGCGGCGCTGGCTGCCCAGGTCGGCGTGCCGCACATCGGCATCGAACAGCTGGAGCGCGCCGCCGACGGCAAGGGCGACAGCTTCTTCTACGCCTACACCGCGCGCGGCCTGGCGCTGGCCGATGGCCTGCAGTTGGCGCTGGACGAGGCGGTGGCGAAGCTGCCGATCCCGAAAGTGATGAGCTACCAGCGTCCCGGGCCGGATGGCGTCGAAACCGTGCATTTCGTGCGGCCGGCACACCGGCTGATCGCGTTGCATGGCGATCAGGTGGTGCCGGTATCGCTGCTCGGCCTGCAGGCCGGGCGTACCACGCTCGGCCACCGTTTCCTGGCGCCGGGCGAGCTGACGATCGGCGCGCCCGACAGCTACGCCGCCACGCTGGCCGAACGCGGCAAGGTGGTGGCCGGCTTCGGCGAACGCCGGGAAAGAATCCGCGCCGGCCTGCTGGCCGCCGCCGGCGCCGACCAGGTGCTGATGCCGGAAGCGCTGCTGGACGAGGTGACCGCGCTGGTCGAATGGCCGGTGGTCTACGAATGCCACTTCGAGGAACAGTTCCTGGCGGTGCCGCAGGAATGCCTGATCCTGACCATGCAGACCAACCAGAAGTATTTCGCGCTGACCGACGCCGGCGGCCGGCTGCGCTCGCGCTTTTTGATCGTTTCCAACCTGGAAACCGCCGATCCGTCCGCAATCATCGAGGGCAACGAGCGCGTGGTGCGGCCGCGCCTGGCCGACGCCAAGTTCTTCTTCGAACAGGACCAGAAGAAGAAGCTGGCCGCGCGCGTGCCGCAACTGGCCAGCGTGGTCTACCACAACAAGCTCGGCAATCAGCTGCAGCGTACCGAGCGTGTGACCGAACTGGCGACCGCGATCGCCGCGCTGCTCGGCGCCGACGCCGCGCTGGCCAGCCGCGGCGCGCTGCTGGCCAAGGCCGACCTGCTGACCGACATGGTCGGCGAATTCCCGGAGCTGCAAGGCGTCATCGGCACCTATTACGCGCGCCACGACGGCGAGCCGGACGAAGTCGCGGCCGCCATTTCCGAGCATTACCAGCCGCGCTTCGCCGGCGATGCATTGCCGGCGACCACTACCGGCACCGTGGTGGCGCTGGCGGACAAGCTGGAAACCCTGGTCGGCATCTGGGGCATCGGCCTGCACCCGACCGGCGACCGCGATCCGTTCGCACTGCGCCGCCACGCGCTGGGCGTGTTGCGCATGCTGCTGGAAAAGCGGCTGCCGCTGTCGCTGACGGCGCTCTTGGCGCAGACGGTGCGGCTGTTCGCCGGCAACCCGCAGTTCAAGGACCCGAGCGCCGAGCTGCTGCCGTTCCTGTACGAACGGCTGCGCGGCCTGCTGCGCGAGCGCGGCTACAGCGTCAACGAGGTGGAAGCGGTGGTGGCGCAGCAGCCGGACACGCTGACCAACCTGATCGAGCGGCTGGACGCGGTGCACGCATTCGCCCAGCTGCCGGAAGCCGAGGCGCTGGCCGCCGCCAACAAGCGCATCAGCAACATCCTGAAGAAGAGCGAGCCGGCCAGTGCCACCGTGCACAACGGCCTGCTGCGCGAAGTCGCCGAGGAAGCGCTGCATTCGGCGATGAGCCTGTTGGCGCCGCAGGTCGATGCCGCGTTCGCCGCCGGCGACTTCACCGCCGCGCTGAAGGCGCTGGCGCAGCTGCGGCACAACGTCGACACCTTCTTCAACGACGTCATGGTGCTGACCGACGACGAGCAACTGCGCAACAACCGGCTGGCGCTGCTGTCGAACCTGCACCGCATGATGAACCAGGTGGCCGACATCTCGAAGCTGGCCGTCTGATATGCGCGGGCCGCGCGCCCGCCTCCGAAACATGAAACTGATCATCCTGGACCGCGACGGCGTCATCAACCACGACTCCGACGAATTCATCAAATCGCCGCAGGAGTGGCACCCGATCGACGGCGCGCTGGAAGCGATCGCACAGCTGAACCAGGCCGGCTACCGGGTCGCGGTTGCCACCAACCAGTCTGGCATCGCGCGCCGGCTGTTCGACATGGTGACCCTGAATGCGATCCACCAGAAGCTGCACCTGCGCGCGCAGCACGTCGGCGCCCGCATCGACGCCATCTTCTACTGCCCGCATTCGGCCGACGACCTGTGCGGCTGCCGCAAGCCGAAATCCGGCCTGCTGCAGGAAATCGCCCAGCGCTTCGACACCGACCTGGCCGGCGTGCCGAACGTCGGCGATTCGCTGCGCGACCTGCAGGCGGCGGTCGAGGCCGGCTGCCGGCCCTATCTGGTCCTGACCGGAAAAGGACAGCGCACGCTGGCCGCCGGCGGCTTGCCGCCGGGTACAATGGTTTTCCCCGATCTGGCCGCAGTCGCCGAGCACCTGCTGAAAACGCCGGCCGCCAGCGCCTGAAGCCCCCCCTGACCCTTGCCGGAGACTGCATGTCGCGCGTCACCCTGTTCCTGCGTTCGTTCCTGTTTGCGCTGTTGGTGCTGCTGGCCACCATGATCTGGGTCTGGGTCTGCCTGCTGGCAGCGCCGTTGCCCTACAACCAGCGCTACTACGTGACCGGGCGCTGGAACGTGTTCGTGATCTGGCTGGCGCGGGTGCTGTGCGGCATCCGCTACCAGGTGCGCGGCTACGAAAATCTGCCGGACGGACCGGCGATCGTGCTGTCCAAGCACCAGTCGGCGTGGGAGACGATCTTCTATCTGCCGCTGATGCCGTGGCCGCTGGTGTACGTGTTCAAGCGCGAAATCCTGTACATCCCGTTCTTCGGCTGGGGCATGGCGCTGTTGCGCATGATCCCGATCGACCGCAGCAAGGGGCGCGACGCCTTCGCCGCCGTGGTGCGGCACGGCCGGCGGCGGCTGGCCGACGGCCAGTGGATCATGATGTTCCCGGAAGGAACCCGGATCCCGGTCGGCCAGAAAGGCAAGTACAAGGCCGGCGGTGCCCGGCTGTCGGTCGAGACCGGCGCCCCGGTGGTACCGGTCGCAGTCAATTCCGGCGAATGCTGGCCGAAGACCTCGTTCATCAAGAAGCCGGGCCTGATCACGGTGTCGATCGGCAAGCCGATCTCGCCGGACGGCATGGACCCGGCAGAGCTGCTGCAGAAAGTGGAAAACTGGATAGAATCCGAAATGCGCGTGATTTCGCCGCACGTCTATGCCGATGGCGCGGCACGCGCCAATCGCGGCGAGCGCAGCAACCATCCCGAACCCGCCAACCGATAAGCCGGCCCACGCCCATTCGCCCTTGAAACTGCTGCGCCGCCGCTCGAACGACCCGAACCCGCCGCTGCAACTCGACCTGTTCGCAGCGGAACCGGCGCCGCCCGCACCGGTGCCGCCCACCCCCCCGGCACCCACGCCGGCGCCCGGCCAGCGCCGCATCGTCGTCGGCCAGCAGGAACTGGATTACCGGCTGCTGCGCTCGAAGCGGCGCTCGATCGGCTTCGTGATCGACGACGACGGTCTGCGCGTGACCGCGCCGCGCTGGGTCGCGCAGGCCGAAATCGAACTGGCGATCCGCGACAAGGCGCGCTGGATCTTCACCAAGCTGGCCGAGCGGCGCGAGCGTTCGGCGCGCCGGCTGCAGCCGCAGATGCAGTGGCGCGACGGCGCCACCCTGCCCTTCCTCGGCGCTGACCTGACGCTGCGCCTGCGCCCCGGCCACGCGCAGGTGCTCGAGTACGATGCGGCCAGCCGCACGCTGACGCTGTCGCTGGCGGCGGACGCCGTCGAACAGCAGATCAAGGACCGGGTGCAGGGCTGGCTGCAACAGCAGGCGCGCGAACTGTTCGCCGAACGGCTGCCGCTGTACGCGGCACGGCTGCAGGTCAGCTACCGCGCGTTCGCGCTGTCGTCCGCCACCACGCAATGGGGATCGTGCACCGCCGACGGCCGCATCCGGCTGAACTGGCGGCTGGTGCATTTCGCGCTGCCGCTGATCGACTACGTAATCGCGCACGAGCTGTCGCACCTGCGCGAAATGAATCACGGCCCGCGCTTC
>JBAUJK010000244.1:0-2691 GCA_049683695.1 Burkholderiaceae bacterium | reverse complement strand
GGCGGAAGATTAGGCCGGCACGTTACTTGGTGCCGAAGATGCGGTCGCCGGCATCGCCCAGGCCCGGCACGATGTAGGCGTGGTCGTCCAGGTGCGAATCGAGCGCGGCGGTGTACAGCTTCACGCCCGGGTGCGCGTCCTGGAACACCTGCACGCCCTGCGGCACCGCCACCAACGACAGGAACAGGATCTGCTCATCAGGGACGCCGCGCCGCTTCAACACGTCGACTGCATGCACCGCCGAATTGCCGGTCGCCACCATCGGATCGCACAGGATGAAGGTGCGTTCGCGCACGTCCGGCAGCCGCACCAGGTATTCGACCGGCTGCAGCGTGGCCGGATCACGGTAGACGCCGATGTGACCGACGCGCGCCGACGGGATCAGTTCCAGCAGGCCGTCGCTCATGCCGATGCCGGCGCGCAGCACCGGCACCACCACCAGCTTCTTGCCGGCGATCACCGGCGCATCCATTTCGGTCAGCGGCGTCTCGATGCGGCGCGTGGTCAGCGGCAGCGAGCGTGTGATTTCATAGCCCATCAGCAGCGTGATTTCGCGCAGCAGTTCGCGGAAGGTGCGGGTCGACGTTTCCTTTTGCCGCATGTGCGACAGCTTGTGCTGGATCAGCGGATGGTCGAGGATGAACAGGTTCGGGAAGCGGGGATCGTGGCTCATGGCGCAAAAGAGGAAGGAAGGACGAAACGGCGGCGCCGGCGACCGGCTGCCGGCGCCGCGGCGGTCCGCCTCATACTAGGGCAGGTATTTTACAAATCGCTGGATAGACGCCCGGATCGAGAGGTTTTTTAGACATACTCCCTGTTTCACGGAAATTTCCGGAAAAATCGCCGGCAGCGGCTAGGCGAACCTGCCGCCCGGGTATTGTGCTAAGCAGATACTCCCTGTATCAATCCATCATACCGGGCATGTACCGGACATTTTTTACGCATACTCCTCGGGTCAGCGAGCATCTTGCGGGAGCGCCACGGTGGCGCGCGCCGGCATCAGCAGATAGTAGACCACCGCCGAAATCGCCAGCCCGACGAACCAGGCATAGGTGTACAGCGTCTCGAACAGCGGCGCGGTGCTGGCGATGAAGCCGGCCGCCTTCAGGAAACCGGGCAGATTCGGCAGCACGCCCAGCACCAGCGCCGCCAGTGCCGCCGGATTCCAGCCGCCGCGATAGCGGTATTCGCCGTCGGCGTCGAACAGCGCCGCGTGGTTCAGTTCGGTCTTGCGCACCAGGTAGTAGTCGACCAGCATGATGCCGGCGATCGGCCCCAGCAGGCCGCCATAGCCGATCAGCCAGGTGAAGATATAGCCCTGCGTGGTTTCCAGGATCTTCCACGGGAACATCGCCAGCCCGATCGCCGCCGTGATGTAGCCGCCCATGCGGAACGAGATCCGCTTCGGCGCCAGGTTGGAAAAATCGTAGGCCGGCGACACCACGTTGGCCGCCAGGTTGGTGGTGATGGTGGCGATGATCAGTGCGATCAGCGCCAGCACCACCGAAATGCCGCCCATCCGCCCGGCCAGCGCCACCGGATCCCAGATCGCCTCGCCGTAGATCACCAGCGTGGCCGAGGTCACCAGCACCGCTACCAGCGCCAAGAGGCCCATCGGCAGCGGCAGGCCGAGCGACTGGCCGATGATCTGGTCGCGCTGGCTACGGGCGAAGCGGGTGAAATCGGGAATGTTCAGCGCCAGCGTCGCCCAGTAGCCGACCATCGCCGTCAGCGACGGCCAGAACACCAGCCAGAACTGGCCGGCGCGCTTGCCGCCGGCATCGAACTGTGACGGCGCCTCCAGCATCGGGCCGAAGCCGCCGGCGCGGCTGTAGGCCCACCACACCAGCGCGATCGCCGAAAGCAGCAGCAGGGGCGCGGCCGCGGTCTCCATCCAGCGGATCGAATCGGTGCCCTTGTAGATGAAATAGATGTGCAGCGCCCAGAACAGCAGGAAGCAGCCGAGCTGGCCGAGGTTGATGCCCAGTCCCGGCAAGGCGGCGCCGGCCAGCGCGTTGCCGGTGGCGACGTTGACGATCGTGTAGATCGCCTGGCCGCCGAGCCAGGTCTGGATGCCGAACCAGCCGCAGGCGACGATCGCGCGCAGGATCGCCGGCAACCGCGCACCGATCACGCCGAACGACGCGCGCGCCAGCACCGGATACGGGATGCCGTGGCGGGCGCCGGCGTGGCCGACCAGCAGCATCGGCACCAGTACGATCAGGTTGCCGAGGAAAACCGTCAGCACCGCCTGCCACCAGTTCATGCCTTCGCTCATCAGGCCGGACGCCAGCATGTAGGCCGGCACCGAGACCGCCATCGACACCCACAGCGCGGCGTAATGGGTGGCGGTCCAGGTGCGCTGGGCGGCGCCGGTCGGCGCCAAGTCGTTATTCCACAGCGGATTGTCAACGTCGGAATGCGGCATGTCCGGTCCTCGGCTCAGGTGGTGGTTGGATGAAGGAAATCCGCGCCGCGGCGGCGCGCCGAAAAAAAACCGCACTGCGATGCGGCTTTGGAAGAAAGGGGGAATGACGCTGGCAGCCGCGATGCGGCCCGGAATGGGTAGGCAGGCGCGCGCCGCATGGAAGCGCTCAGCGCGTCAGCAGGGCCAGGATCGCCGTCAGCTCGCGGCGCAAGGCGGCGGCATCCGGCATGCCGGGCACGGCGGCTGGTGCGGCTGCCGCGGCC
>JBAUJK010000243.1:0-1859 GCA_049683695.1 Burkholderiaceae bacterium | reverse complement strand
GTCGGTGGCGGCAGCGGCAATGTCGGCGTCGGCCTGGGCCTTGGGCTGCGGGTCGGCGGCGCTTATCCGTCCTATCCGCCCTATCGGGCGGTGGAGATGACGCCACAGTGACGGCGGCGCCGTCGGCGGATCCGGATTCCTGCATATACTCCCCGACATGCCCGCTTATGCCGGGCGTCATATGGTTAATTTTTAGGCATACTCCCATGTTGTTGATTTTGGCTTCGAGTGTTTTCGCAGCCTTCACGCCGGCGCGAAGCGCCGGCCGGTATCGATGAACGTCGAGCAATTCTATGCACAGGCGCTGGCGCAGCGCGGCTTTGCCGCCGACGATGCGCAACTGCAGGCGGTGGCGCGGCTGCAGCGCGCCTACGACGAATGGGTCGCGTTCAAGGCGCGCCGCTCGACCGCCTTCAAGCGCCTGATCAATCGCCCCGACGTGCCGCGCGGCGTCTACATGTGGGGCGGCGTCGGGCGCGGCAAGTCGTTCCTGATGGACAGCTTCTATTCGGTGGTGCCGGTGGTGCGCAAGACGCGCCTGCACTTCCATGAATTCATGCGCGCGGTGCACGCGCAGCTGGACGAGCTGAAGGGCGTGGCCGACCCGCTGGACGCGGTGGCGCAGCGCGTAGCGAAGAAATACCGGCTGATCTGCTTCGACGAATTCCACGTCTCCGACATCGCCGACGCGATGATCCTGTACAACCTGCTGCGCGCACTGTTCGATCATGGCGTGTCGTTCGTGATGACCTCGAACTATCGGCCGGACGACCTGTATCCGGACGGCCTGCACCGCGACCGCATGCTGCCGACCATCGCGCTCCTGAAGGAACGGCTGGACGTGCTGAACGTCGATGCCGGCGTCGACTATCGCAAGCGGGCGATGGAGCAGGTGCGGATCTACCATACGCCGCTCGGCGCCGAAGCCGACCGGGCGCTGCGCCATGCATTCGCCGGCATCGCCGAGACCGCCGACGAGGATCCGCGGATTCACATAGAATCGCGGGAAATCCGTGCGTTGCGGCGCGCCGGCGGCGTCATCTGGTTCGATTTCGCCACGCTGTGCGGCGGCCCGCGCTCGCAGAACGATTACCTGGAAATCGCCAGCCGCTTCCACACCGTGATCCTGTCCGGGATTCCGGCGATGTCGGCGGCGATGTCGTCCGAGTCGCGCCGTTTTACCTGGCTGGTGGACGTGCTGTACGACCACAAGGTGAAGCTGATCATGTCGGCTGCGGTGCCGCCCGAGGAGCTGTACACGCAAGGCATGCTGGCCAACGAATTCCACCGCACCGTGTCGCGCATCATGGAAATGCAGTCGCGCGAATACATGGAAGCCGAACGCCGCGCCGCCGCCGCTGCCCTGACCTGAAAGCCGACACCGTGAACCCGATGCCCGCCCGCCATTCCACTCGCCGCCGCACCACGCGCTTCCTGTACCGGCCGCTGGCGGTCGCCGCGCTGTTTGCCGTGCTGGGCGGGGCGAGCGCCGAGGATGACGTCGCCGCCTGGGCCGCGCGCCACCCGGCCGGCTCGATCCGCACGGTAGAGGCGGCCGACGAGGCGCTGCGCGAAGCCGAGGTGCAGCGCCAGTCGGTCGAGGCACGCTATTTCGCCGAGCAGAACGAGTGCTACGACCGCTTCTTCGTTTCCCGCTGCCTGGAACAGGCGGCCGAGCGGCACCGGGTCGCGCTGCAGCACATCCGTCCGATCGAAATCGAAGCCAATACCTGGAAACGGCGCGCCAAGGTCGACGAGCGCGACCGCAACCTCGAACTGCAGCGTGAGAAGAACCAGGAAGAGGCCAGGGAGCGCGCTGCCCAGCAGCGGCAGCGCGATGCCGAGACCGCCGCCAGGGT
>JBAUJK010000242.1:0-3881 GCA_049683695.1 Burkholderiaceae bacterium | reverse complement strand
CCGTGCACGCCGAACACGTCGAACGCATCGTCGGCGCGCAGCAGCTTCTTCAGGCCGCCGACGCCCCACAGGCAGGCCAGCCCGGCCACCGCGCCGATCACCACCGCCCCGATCGGACCGACGAAGCCGGCCGCCGGCGTCACCGCCACCAGCCCGGCCACGGCGCCGGAGGCGGCCCCCAGCATCGACGCCTTGCCCTTGTGCAGCGCTTCGCCGCCGATCCAGGACAGCGTCGCGGCGCTGGTGGCGAGGATGGTGTTGATGAAGGCCAGCCCGGCGATGCCATTGGCGGCGCCGGCCGAGCCGGCGTTGAAACCGAACCAGCCGACCCACAGCAGCGAGGCGCCGACCATCGTCAGGGTCAGGCTGTGCGGCTTGAACGCCTCGCGGCCGTAGCCGAGCCGCTGGCCGAGCACCCAGGCGCCGACCAGCCCGGCGACGCCGGCATTGATATGGACCACGGTGCCGCCGGCGAAGTCGAGTGCACCGTGGGTCGCCAGCAGGCCGCCACCCCACACCATGTGCGCGATCGGCACGTAGCTGAAGGAAAACCACAGCGCCGCGAACAGCAGCACCGCGGAAAAGCGCACGCGCTCGGCGAAGGAACCGACCGTCAGCGCCACCGTGATCGCGGCGAAGGTGGACTGGAAGGCGATGAACACGTATTCCGGGATGGTCGGCAACGCGGCCGATGGCGTGGCCGGCCCGACCCCCGCCAGGAACAGCTTGGCGAAGCCGGCAAAGAAGCGCCCTTCGCCGCCGAACGCCAGGCTGTAACCGTAGATCGCCCATAACAGCGTGATCAGCGCGAAGATCACGAACACCTGCGCCAGCACCGACAGCATGTTCTTGGCGCGCGCCAGCCCGCCATAAAACAGCGCCAGGCCGGGAATGGTCATCAGGATCACCAGCATCGTGGAAGTCAGCATCCAGGCCGTGTCGCCGGAATCGAGTTTGGGCGCGGCCGCCGACGCTTCGGCGGCGACCGGCGCCGGCGCATCGGCGGCGGCGGCAACACCGGTCAGCGTGGCGCCGGCCAGCAAGGCGATGGCGGCCAGAAAGGAAATCAGAAGTCGTTTCATCGGATGGTCCTTGTGAGGGTGGAGGAGGCTCAGAGGGCTTCCCTGCCGGTTTCGCCGGTGCGGATCCGCACCACCTGCTCGAGGTTGGCGACGAAGATCTTGCCGTCGCCGATCTTGCCGGTGCGCGCCGCGCTTTCGATCGCCTCCACCGCGCGCTCCACCGCCGCATCCTCGACCGCCGCCTCGACCTTGACCTTGGGCAGCAGGTCGACGATGTATTCGGCGCCGCGGTACAGCTCGGTATGGCCCTTCTGCCGACCGAAGCCCTTGACTTCGGTGACAGTCAGGCCCGGCACCCCGGCGGCCGCCAGCGCCTCGCGCACTTCGTCGAGCTTGAACGGCTTGATGATCGCGGTGATCAGTTTCATGTCTGCCTCCTTGGCGAACGGACTCAAAAATTCCTGGACAGCGACAGCACGGCGCCGGTGGCCCCGATATCCCTGCTGCCGCCGGCGCCGTCGGTGACCGTGTACAGCGCCGGATCGGCATTGGTGCCGACCACCGCCAGCCCGAGCGTGGCGAAGCCGAAATCGCGCGCGATGCCGATCCGGTAGTCGGTGTAGTTCAGCTGGCCGTAGTGCCGCACGGTCTGGCGCCCCGCATGCAGGCTGAGCGTGGTCTTGTCGGCGATCTCGAAGCTGGCGCTCACGTCCAGGTAGCCGGAGCCGCGCGAGCCGCCGTTGGCGCCGCCGGAGCGCGTATTCAGGCCGAAAAAATCGGTCAGGCCATAGCTGTACTTGATCGACAGCCAGCGGTAACCGAGGCCGGCATAGAGCTCGCCGTTGTCGTATTTCTGGCCGCTGGTGCCGATCGAGGCACCCGGATAGACGTAGTACAGGAGGCCGACGTCAGCGCTGAAATCCGGCGCCGGCCGGAACCGGTAGCCGCCGTAGAAGTCCATTTCGAGGCCGGCACCGTTGTTATACTGGTTGCCGGACACGCTGGAATTCCAGTTGCCGAGATAAAACCCGCTGGGATGCACATAGTCGAAGCCGCCCTGCAGGGCCGGCTGCCGGAAGCTCTGCGACAGGCCGCGGAAGCGGTAGTCGCTGACCAGCGCCAGGTTGGCGGAAAGCGCCGGCGCATCGGCGGCGGAAGTTTGTTCCGCCAGCGCGGAGTGGGCCAGGCCGGCCAGCATGGCGGCGGCAAAGAGGATCTTGTTCATCGGCTCCCTTTCGGCATCGTGGATAAAATGGCATGTGCACGGTGTTTCCAGGCCGGATTTAGCAGGAGCCATGCCAGCCCCGCCGGCCCGCACAAGCGCGCTTTTTTTGGCGCAGCGCACCGTTTGCGGCCGGCCGGCGTCCCGTTTTCAGGCATCGCGCCGCCGGCGCGCACCACAATGAAGCGCCGCGCGCCGCATGCACCGCCGCGGTGCCAACCGATCAAGGAGCAGCGAATATGGACAAGCCGAATTTCTTCGACGACATGCAGGCCCGCCTCAACAAGGTGATCGAAAATTCGCCGGCCAAGGACATCGAAAAGAACGTCAAGGCAATGCTGAACTCGGGCTTTTCCCGGCTCGACCTGGTCACGCGCGAGGAATTCGACATACAGGCGCAGGTGCTGATCAAGACCCGCGCCCGGCTCGAAGCGCTGGAAGCGCGCGTGGCCGAACTGGAAGCGCAACTGAACAAGTAGGCCGGCGCCCGGCACGAAGGAATTTCCATGGCACTGAAACTGCAAGTCATCATCTGCAGCACGCGCCCGGGCCGGGTCGGCCCGTCGGTCGCGCGCTGGTTCCACCAGTTCGCCGTCGCGCATGGCAAGTTCGACGCCGCGCTGGTCGACCTGGCCGACTTCAACCTGCGGCTGTACGACGAGCCGCAGCACCCGACGCTGCGCAAGTACGAGAAGGAACACACGAAGAAATGGAGCGCCAGCGTCGCCGCCGCCGACGCCTATGCATTCGTGACGCCGGAATACAACTACGGGCCACCGCCGTCGTTTATCAACGCGCTGAACTACGTCTACCACGAGTGGAACTACAAGCCGTGCGGCTTCGTCAGCTACGGCGGCGTCTCCGGCGGCCTGCGCGCGGTGCAGCTGGAAAAGCAGCTGGTCACCACCCTGAAGATGATGCCGATGATGGAAGGCGTGGCAGTGCCGATGGTGGCCAAGCTGCTCGACGCCGAACGCAATTTCCAGCCCAACGAGCTGATCGAGGCAGCCGCCCGGAGCCTGCTCGACGAGCTGCATTACTGGGCCGGCGGACTGCAGGCGATGCGCGCCAAGGGCCGCTAGCGGCCACGATCCAACGACGGCGCCCCAGACGCCGCATAGACAAGCAGGGAGACGATGAGCCTGGCCGTTCTGAAAAGCCGCGCGCTGGCCGGCATGGAAGCGCCGCAAGTGACGGTCGAGGTGCACCTCGCCAACGGCCTGCCGTCGTTTACCATCGTCGGCCTGCCGGAAACCGAGGTCAAGGAATCGAAGGACCGCGTGCGCGCGGCGCTGCAGAACGCGCGCTTCGAATTTCCGGCGCGCCGCATCACGGTCAACCTGGCGCCGGCCGACCTGCCGAAGGAATCGGGCCGCTTCGACCTGCCGATCGCACTCGGCATCCTGGCCGCGTCCGGGCAGATGCCGGCGGCCGAACTCGACGATTACGAATTCGCCGGCGAACTGTCGCTGTCGGGCGCACTGCGGCCGATCCGCGGTGCACTGGCGATGGCGTTTGCGATGCAGCGCGCGGCCGACGGCTGCCGGCGCGCCTTCATCCTGCCGCGTGCCAGCGCCGAGGAAGCGGCGCTGGTGCCGAACGCCGCGATCCTGCCGGCCGAGTCGCTGCTGCAGGTC
>JBAUJK010000241.1:0-8645 GCA_049683695.1 Burkholderiaceae bacterium | reverse complement strand
ATACCGAGCAGATCGCCACCCATGTCTTTGAAGGTGCGAGAAGCGTTCCGCACGTCGAAGTCCACTTGCTGAAGGCCGAGGACTTGGCGAAAACGCCCAATGAGCTGGTGAAGTACGACGGGTATATATTCGGTTCGCCGACCTATCTCGGAGGCGTCTCCGGCCAGTTCAAGACATTCATGGATGCCACCGGACACCTGTGGCGCACCCAGCAGCTGAAGGGCAAGCTTGCCGCCGGGTTTACCGTGTCCTCGCTGCCCGCCGGTGACAAGCAATCCACGCTGCTGTCGATGTTCGTGTTCTGCATGCAACATGGAATGCTCTGGGCCGGCAATCCGTTCCTTCCGGAACAGCATACCGGCGTGCCCTATGAAGAGGCAGCCAATCGGCTCGGGTCCTGGTCGGGGCTGATGGCCCAGGCAGACCATGCCAGTCCGGCTGCATCCTTCGTTGCAGGCGATATCAAGACGGCCCGGATGTTCGGGAAGAGTTTCGCCGAAACGCTGCTGCGCGTTTCCGATCTGGAGCTTGAACAGGGAGCCTTGGCATGATTCCCAGGAAGTATGGGCCGTTACTGTTTAGCGCCATTCTCTCCGGCCTGATGTCCCTCCTGGTTTCCGGCATCTCGACATTCCGTGCAATTGGACCGGCGCAGGGTTTCATGAGTTTTTGGGCCAGCGCCTGGCTGACTGCATGGCTGATTGCGTTTCCAGTCGTCGTGCTGGTCGCTCCGCTGACCCAAAAAGCGGTTCAGATTCTGATTGCAAAGAATTGAGTCCTTAAGCTCCAGTTTGCGGAAGGAACGTGCTGAAGTTCTTGGCTGGTGTTCGCACAGCACGCCCTTCCCGAATCAGCAGAGCTAGGGTAATGAACAAACCTATGCAACTACCAACTTTTAGCCTGTTCGAGCACGAAGTGCTTGCACTAGTCGAAGCGCTGCGTCGGGATGAATGCCGGGAATTGAGACGCGCAGCAAGCGATTCCGAATGGGCGGACTGGCACAAGCAGAATGCCCTCCTGTCCAGACGACTGCTCTACCTCATCAAACCTTACGGCCCGGATGAAGAACCCGCCTGATGCGCCCGCCGGTTCTTGGGCAACACCCGCGGTTCTATGTGGAAATTTTTCAGGCCGGGTGTGATGAGGTTTTTTGTTCTATCCGATTTAGGCGTAGCCCCAACGTTCGGTTGCCGCCCCATCAGATCCGGATCGGCCAGTGCCGTTAGTGATCGGCAAACTCTGGATCACACCAAAGAGTATTTCCATGGCGGTAAAACCAATAATAATGACGCTTGCGCCTTGCATGACTGCATAAATCTGCCACGCCGCAAACATGAACCTGGCGGCGGCATCGTAACGCCCAAACCGCAATTGCGGATCGCGAATCCGCAAGATCGCCCAGACGGTCACAACCGAACCGAGCAGGTTTGCCATCAGCATATGCACCGGCTCGAATTGCGGCAAGGCGCCAGGCAGCCCCTGCGCTAGCGTCATGAGCATTGCGTGGATTGCCGCAAACGTCCAGGGTGTGGCAAATCCGATTGTGGCAATCAGGTCGTACCAGCCGCTGGCCTGGACGATTCGACGGTATTGTGCTGACGAGATCATGTGTGACTCCTTGCATATTTCACGATTGGGGAGTCAGCGTAAAGTATGGAGTACGCTTCAGGGTCAAGCACTATTTTGGGAAAACCATGCAAATCGGCAGATTGGCATCCGAAACCGGCCTCAGCCGGGAGACATTGCGGTTCTACGAGCAGCGCGGATTGATCAGGTCGACCCGGTCTGCCAATAGCTACCGCACCTATGCACCGGAGACGGTGCAACTGATCGCTTACATCCGGATGGCGCAGCGCCTCGGATTCAGCCTGAGCGAAATCGGCGAAAGCCTGCCTGAACTATGGAACTCGGCCACTCCGGATCAGGCCATTGCCGAGCTACTGCTTGAAAAAGTAGCAGTGATCGATCGGAAAATTGAAGAGCTGGCCGGCTTGAAGAAGGAGCTGCTCGAACGGGTTGCCCAGAGTTGCCCATTCCTAACAGGAGGATCTGCCGACCAGGCTACCTGAGTTCCAGCGCATACTCGCGGCTCGCTTCATTACACTGCCAACAACCCGAAGAAGCTGAAGATAGTGGAGCTCGACGCGGTCCGGCTACCGCGCGCTGGCCGACGTCGACGCCGCCGTCCACCACGCCAAAACCGCCGGATGGGTCTCAATGACAGCTAACGATCCATTACGGTCCTTCGAGGAACTCCGACCAATTGCCACTATTCATTCGTTTTGAGGGCTCGGAATGTTATTTCCTCTGCTTTACCGGGGAATGCTTCTGCCGGCTACGAGCACTGGCGCCGTCGACGAATAACTGGACCACCGTCGTGAACTCTTGCTTTAGATCGAGTCGGCGGTCAGTGATCCAGCGCATCAGCGCGCCAAAATATAGGTAGTGAAAATAGATTGCCAACTGTTCGGCCGGGTGCGCCGGATTGAGTTCGCCGCGCTGCTGTGCGGCGGTGATCAGCCGCGTCCACACCTGCACCAGGTTACCTTGGTCGGCGGTTTCGGCGTTCGGTTCGAAGCTGGCGAACTTGTAGCGGATATAGGGCAGCAGATAGTCGGGATGGCGCTCGCACCAGCCAGCCGACTCCGCCAGCAGCGCCGAGATGTTGGTACGGAACGGAGCATGCAGGTCGAATTGGAAGCCGGGGCTAGCGAGATCGCGCGCCAGTTCACTTTCCAATAGATGCGCCAGCACTGCCTCCCTAACTGGAAAATACTTGTACAGGGTGCGCTTGGAGACTCCAGCCGCCGTCGCAATCTGCTCCATCGTCACCACCATGTACCCATGGGCCTGAAATAGTTCACCAGCCGCAGCGGCTATCTGTTCCATCAAGTGCACTTTTTTCAGCGTTCGCCGGTCGCCAACATGTGCGTTGGGTTGATTTTCCAAATCGGTTAGGGAGGCCATAGCCAAGAAGTATAAAGAACGCTAAAGTATACGACGTATACTTTTGACTGATTTTATGAAACTGCTGATCCTTACCTACGGCACGGAAGGGGACACCCGGCCGCTCGCTGCCCTTGGCCACGAACTAGTCAGCTTCGGCCACGACGTACATTTGCTCGGCGACGCGCGCACGCTCGGCTCGGCAGAAGAGCTCGGCCTCGCCAACTCGGCGCTGTCCGGCGACATACGACAGTTGTTCTCCACATGGAGCAGTCAAGGGCCAAAAGGCACGGCCAAGGCGCTGGTACAACTCACCAATGCGAATACCCGCGCCTGGACAGTTGAAACCTTGGCAGCGGCTGCAGGCTGCGGCGCCATCCTCACCTCCGGCTTGGCCGGTTTCATCGGCCTGTCGGTTGCTGAACGCCTGGGCATCCCGGCCATCGGCACCGGCATGATTCCGCTCACGCCTTCGCGCGACTTTCCTTCGCCCTTTCTACCCCCTGGTCTGGTGCCGCGTTGGCTTAACTACGCCAGCCTCAGACTGACCAATCAATTGGTCTGGCTGGCCTTCAGGAAAAGTTTGAATGAAGCGCGCCAGGCCGTGCTCGGGCTAGCGGCGCGCCAAGAACTGCCGAACGAACATTCCATGCTCTATGGAATTTCGCCGACGATCCTGCCACAGCCCGCCGACTGGCCACTTCATGCCCGCGTGTGCGGCCAATGGCAGACGCCCGCAGGCGACTTCACGCCACCACCTGAACTGGCGGATTTTCTCCATGCTGGCCCGCCGCCCGTCTACATCGGCTTTGGCAGTATGGCGGGGATAGATGGACCGCTCTTGGCCAAGACGCTGGTTACCGCCTTGGCTGGCCGACGCGCATTGTTCTACCCAGGCTGGAGCGGTATGGATGACATCGAGCTGCCCGACAATATTCTGCGCATCGGCACCACTCCGCACAGCTGGTTGTTCCCGCGCACTACCGCCGTGATTCACCATGGTGGCTCCGGGACGACCCATTCCGCCACCCGTGCTGGCAAGCCATCTGTCGTCATCCCCTTTGCAGGCGACCAAGCCTTCTGGGCCGAACGCCTCCATCGTCTGGGCATTGCGCCGTCCGCGCTCAATGGAGCGAAGCTGGACGTGGGCTCTTTGCGGAAGGCGATCAGCTTTGTCGAACGTTTCGACGTCCAGCAGCGGGCTGCAGAGCTTGGCGGGCAAATGGAACAGGAAAATGGGCTGGTGACGGCCATGAAGGAGATCGAGAAGCTATGTCGTCACGTAAAACCGCCGTTTTAACGACAACTACCAAGCTGGGCAAACTTCCGCTCATGGTTTTAGATTCAACCGGTTGACGCAACAGTTGACAGAGTCGTTCAGCCGGCGTTTGGTCGCTTAGAGTTTCCTTGGCCGCTCGTTTAATTTTCTTGCCACGGCATTGAGTTGGGCCTGTGAGTAAGCCGAGGCATCAACTCCCCTGGGGAAATACTGTCTCAATAACCCGTTGGTATTTTCGTGGCTCCCTCGTTGCCAAGGACCGTGTACAGCCGTGTCGTGCCTGGTGAAAGCTGGCGCACTCACGGAACCGGGTTCTGGCGATGAGCTGCAGGCCAAGGCCATGCCAACAATGCAATATCAGCCAGCCGCTTCAGTGTTGCCCTGCATGCTCCGTCACAGGCTTGCGCCGACATGCCTTGCACAACAGCGCCATAAAAGCGTGCGAGAGCTTCGGTGTCAGTCTCAGGGGCAAGCTCATCCTCGGTGACAGCACGGTCAAAGCGTGCCTTGATGGCTTGTAGTCCAAGTTCCCGCCGCGTGGCGACCGTCTGAGCAACAGATTCGCTCTTTTCGGCATGTTGAAGAACAGCATTCGAAATCATGCAGCCGCGTGGCCTTTCCGGGTCGGTAAAGCGCACCGCAGCGTCGTGCAGGTAGAACGCTATCGCATCGTAGGCCGACATCTTTCCTTGGAGCGCTTCCAGCCACTGCTTGTTCTCACGCTCGCTGATATGGTCGAGCGCCTGTTTGTAGAGATCCTCCTTCGAGCCGAACGTTGCATAGAGGGACGGCGGCGGGATACCCATGGCCTCGGTGAGATCGGCTATCGAGGTTCCCTCGTATCCACGTTCCCAGAACAGCCGCGCAGCGACATCGAGGCCGACATCGCGGTCCAGTAACCTCGGTCTGCCACGTTTTCGGGTGGGGTTGCTCATTTTTATATCGACTCCTATAAAAATCATTGACAGGGAATGCTTGGGACTATTATTGTAGCGATCACTATCAATTTAGTCAGAAAGGAGTGATCGATGTCTGCAAAATTTTCAACCAAGACGGCCCTTATAACGGGAAGCTCGCGCGGTATCGGCCGTGCTGTAGCACTGGCCTTTGCGAGAGAAGGGGCTACGCTTATCGGCGTGCACTATGCCAACAACGCGGAAGCTGCTCACGATACCATCCGCGAGATTGAGGCTCTCGGATCAAAAGCCGTCGCCATCAAAGCGGATTTGAGGCGCGGGAAAGAAGCAACGGACAGTATCTGGGAGCAGTTCAAGGCCGCCGCGATCACCGCCACGGGCGCACCTCGGCTGGACATCCTCGTCAACAATGCTGGCATAGCGCCGGTGATTCCCTTGTCTCAGACTAGTGAGGCTATATTCGATGAGATCTTGACGGTCAACTTCAAGGCACCGTTCTTCCTGCTCCAGGCTACCGCAGATCACATTCGCGACAATGGACGGATTATCAACGTTTCGACGGGCTTTACGCGTGTCGCCGCTCCAACGCATCCCGCCTACGCCGCATCGAAAGGCGCCCTTGAAACCCTGACGCTGGCGCTTGCCCCTGAATTCGGCGCTCGCGGCATCACGGTGAATACGGTCATGCCGGGTGTGACGGAGACGGACATGAATGCGGCATGGATAACGGTACCGGAAGCGCGTGCCGACGCAGAAGCCATGTCGGTGTTCTCGCGAGTGGGTCAACCCGCCGATGTGGCTGATGTCATCACCTTCCTCGCATCGCACGAGGCACGCTGGACTACGGGACAGGTGATCGACGCGACCGGAGGTGCCCGGCTCTAACTCCTGAATCCCGGCAAGGCTCATATGGAACAAATGACCGAAACGCGCCGGGTTTCAATCACTGGGCACTGTCGGAGGAGCGTCGCTTCATGGCCGTATTCAGACATTTCCATGACCAACGCGAATACCCGCAGCAATATGGGTCCGCGAATGTGCCAATCATCAATTTCTGAAAAAATGAAACACCATCGAACCCTTTCGCTTTGAGCCCGTTTTCTCCGTTCATATGCAACGCGTACTCATCATCGTTGGCATCGTCCTGCTGATCGCAGGCTTGGCGTGGCCGTGGCTGTCCCGAATTCCATTTAGCCGCCTGCCGGGGGACATCCATATCGTGCGGGAGGGATTTAGCTTCCACTTCCCGATCGTGACGTGTATCGTCATTTCGGTGGTGCTGTCGATCCTGTTCTGGATCTTTCGCCGCTGACCCAAGGCCGGCACTGGCGCTGCGGCTGCCGGCAATCCGATGACCGATGCCGCCTGCGGGCGTGCACTGGACACAGCGCGGCAGAATCAGCGCTGCCTGGCAATGACCGCCACCGACCCCGACGTGCGCTGCGTGCCTTAGACTTCCGTGGTCGACGGCGCTCGGCCCGTCCCACCTTTTTAGGAAGAGAAGCCATGGAACCCCGCATCAGCCTGATCACGCTCGGCGTCGCCGACCTCGAACGCGCCACCCGCTTCTACCGCGACGGCCTCGGCCTGCCGCAGCTGCCGACGCCGCCGTCGGTGACCTTCTTCGAAATGGGCAAGACCTGGCTGGCGCTGTGGCCGCGCGAAAACCTGGCGGCCGATGCCGGGCTGCCGGCGGCCGGCTCCGGCTTCCCCGGTTTTTCGCTGGCGCACAACGTCGGATCAAAGGCGGAAGTCGATGCGCTGCTGGCGCACGTGGCCGGCTGCGGCGGCACGGTGGTCAAGCCGGCGCATGCGACCGACTGGGGCGGCTATTCCGGCTACTTCACCGATCCGGACGGCTTCCTGTGGGAAGTCGCGCACAATCCGGATTTCCCGCATCTGTGAAATTCCTGGCCCGCCAATGTTTTCACTGAAGACGCCGCTGCTGTTCGCCTTGACCGCGCTGACGGAGATCGTCGGCTGCTACCTGCCCTACTTGTGGCTGCGCCAGGGTGCTTCCGCCTGGCTGCTGCTGCCGGCGGCGCTGTCGCTGGCGCTGTTCGTCTGGCTGCTGACCCTGCATCCGACCGCGGCCGGCCGCGTCTACGCCGCCTATGGCGGCATGTACGTGGCGCTGGCACTGCTGTGGCTGTGGCTGGTGGATGGGGTGCGGCCATCGGCCTGGGATGTCGCCGGCGTCGCGGTGATCCTGGCCGGCATGGCGCTGATCCTGTTCGGGCCGCGCGCCGGCTGAGCGTTCGGCAGCGGCGATTCAGTTCGGCAGCGGCGTGATGTCCGGCAGGTTGTCGGCGACTTCCTGCACCGTGCCGAACCGGGTCAGCACAGCGACCACCTCCGGCAGCGGCTCGGGCCGGATTTCCGGCAAGTCGCGCTCGCCGGCGCCGAGTACCGCAAACGCCAATCGTTCGCACGGCGGACAAAACGCCGCAGCGACGCCCGGCTTGTTGCCGCGCGCATCGATCCGGTACCAGCCGTGGTTCTGCAGGTACACCGCGTTCAGGCCGTGCAGGCAATACGGCGGCCCTGCGGCGCCGACCGCCAGCCGCTGGTAGCACAGTCCGGCCGGGATGCCGTTGGCGCGCAGCAGCGCCGCCAGCAGATGGCTCTTCGCGTAGCAGTAGCCGGTTCGGTGCCGCAGCACTTCGGAGGCGATGCAGGTGACGGGGCCGAGCTGGTAGTCCCAGCTGTGCCGGATCTCGTCGCGCACGAATTCGAAGCTGCGCCGCGCCAGCTCCTGTTCCGACGTGGCGGCCGCGGACAAATGCGCCGCCAGCTCGCTAATCGACGGATGTCGCCAGTCGATGATGGCGCTTGCCGCCAGATAGGGTTCCATGCTGTTCCGTGATCGACAATCGCGCCCGCTTTCCGGATGCGCCGCCTACTTCGCCCAGTCCGGCTTGCGCTTGTCGACGAAGGCCTGCACGCCTTCCTGCGCCGCCGCATCCATCATGTTGCAGGCCATCGTCTGCCCGGCCAGCTGGTAGGCGGCAGCGATGCCCATTTCCAGCTGCTTGTAGAACAGCTGCTTGCCCATCGCCACCGCGACCGCCGGCTTGGCGACGATGGCCGCGGCCAGCCGCGCGATCTCGGCGTCGAGCTGGTCGGCCGCGACCACGCGGTTGACCAGGCCGCGTTCGCGCGCGGTGGCGGCGTCGATGAAGTCGCCGGTCAATAGCATTTCCATCGCCTCCTTGCGGCCGACGTTGCGCGACAGGCCGACCGCCGGCGTCGAGCAGAACAGGCCGACGTTGATGCCGGACACCGCGAAGCGCGCATCGCTTGCTGCCACTGCCAGGTCGCACATCGCCACCAGCTGGCAGCCGGCGGCGGTGGCGATGCCCTGCACGCGCGCGATCACCGGCTGCGGCAGTTGCTGGATGGTCAGCATCAGCTTGCTGCACTGGTTGAACAGCGCGTTGTAGTAGGCGGCCGACGGGCCGGGGCCGGTGTCGCCGCCGGCGATCAGCTGCTTCAGGTCGTGA
>JBAUJK010000240.1:0-1607 GCA_049683695.1 Burkholderiaceae bacterium | reverse complement strand
CTGGTGCGCGCGGTGCGTGCGCGCCGGACGCGCGCGTCCGGCGTCGATGCGCTGATGCACGAATTCTCGCTGTCGTCGGAAGAGGGCGTGGCACTGATGTGCCTGGCCGAAGCGCTGTTGCGGATTCCCGATCGCCACACCGCCGATCGCCTGATCGCCGACAAGATCAGCCGCGGCGACTGGCGCCGCCACCTGGGCGAATCGTCGTCGCTGTTCGTCAACGCCGCCACCTGGGGCCTGCTGATTACCGGCAAGCTGGTCGGCACCAGCAGCGAGCAGGGACTCGGCTCGGCGCTGAACAAGCTGATCGCCAAGGGCGGCGAACCGCTGATCCGCAAGGGCGTGGACCTGGCGATGCGCATGCTCGGCAACCAGTTCGTCACCGGCCAGACCATCGCCGAGGCGCTGGCGAACAGTCGCGACAATGAAAAACGCGGCTACCGCTATTCGTACGACATGCTGGGCGAGGCGGCGCTGACCGCCGACGATGCGGCGCGCTACTATGCCGACTATGAAAATGCGATCCACGCGATCGGCCGCGCCGCCAACGGCCGCGGCATCCAGGACGGACCCGGCATCTCGGTCAAGCTGTCGGCGCTGCATCCGCGCTATGCGCGCGCGCAGCGCGCGCGCGTGCTGGCCGAGCTGCTGCCGCGCCTGAAGAGTTTGCTGCTGCTGGCCAAGCAGTACGGCATCGGCCTCAACATCGACGCCGAGGAAGCCGACCGGCTGGAGCTGTCGCTGGATCTGATGGAGGCGCTTGCTTTTGACTCTTCCCTGGCCGGCTTCGACGGCATCGGCTTCGTGGTGCAGGCCTACCAGAAGCGCTGCCCGTTCGTGATCGACTACCTGGCCGATCTGGCGGAGCGCAGCGGCCACCGCTTCATGGTGCGGCTGGTCAAGGGCGCCTACTGGGACAGCGAAATCAAGCGCGCGCAGGAAGGCGGCATGCCCGGCTATCCGGTCTACACGCGCAAGGTGCATACCGACGTCTCCTATCTCTACTGCGCGCAGAAGCTGCTCGGCCTCGGCAAGTACATCTATCCGCAGTTCGCCACCCACAACGCGCAGACGCTGGCGACCATCTACACCGAGGCGCGCGCGCGCGGCGTCACCGACTATGAGTTCCAGTGCCTGCACGGCATGGGCGAAGCGCTGTACGACCAGGTGGTCGGCAAGGACCAGCTGGACCGCCCGTGCCGCATCTACGCGCCGGTCGGCTCGCGCCAGACGCTGCTGGCCTACCTGGTGCGACGGCTCTTGGAAAACGGCGCCAACTCGTCGTTCGTCAACCAGATCGTCGACGAGGAAGTACCCATCGATGCGCTGGTCGCCGATCCGGTCGAGCAGGCGCAAAAAACCGGCGGCCGGCCGCATCCGCAGATTCCGCTGCCGGCCGATCTGTACGGCGCCGAGCGGCGCAATTCGGCCGGACTGGATTTCAGCGATGAAGATTGCCTGCGCCAGCTCGGCGCCGAATTCGCCGCGCTCGGCCAGCGCCGCTGGGATGCGGCGCCGCTGTTGGCCGTCGATGCCGCCGGCGCCGCACCGCAGCCGGTCACCAATCCGGCCGAGCGCCGCGATGAAGTCGGCAGCGTGCGCGACGC
>JBAUJK010000239.1:0-7499 GCA_049683695.1 Burkholderiaceae bacterium | reverse complement strand
GCGCCAGGCTCAGCAGCAGGGTTCCGGCATCGTGATGCCGGACGGCTCCAGCGCCGCGACCCACTGAGATGGCGGCCCGGCGCATATCGAGGCCGGTCGGCCGGCTGAGCCTGGCGCTGCTGGCGATGCTGTCGCTGGCCGGCGGCGCCGCCCACGCGGTCGAGTTCAAGTCGATCGGCGCGGCGCCGGCGGTGCTGTACGACGCGCCGTCCGAGCGCGGCCGGCGCGTGTTCGTTGCGCCGCGCGGCATGCCGGTCGAGGTGGTGCTGACCTACAACGAGTGGAGCAAGGTGCGTGACGCCGGCGGCGACTTGTCCTGGGTCGAATCGAAGCTGCTCGACAATGCGCGCACGGTGGTGGTCAGTGCCGCCGGTGCGCGCATCCACGCCGCCGCCAGCGACACCAGCCAGGTGGTGTTTACCGCCGACCGCGGCGTGTTGCTGGAACTGACCGAGCCGGTCAGTTCGGACTGGGTCAAGGTGCGCCACCGCGACGGCCAGAGCGGCTACGTCAAGGCTTCCGAAGTCTGGGGCGATTG
Source organism: Burkholderiaceae bacterium (assembly GCA_049683695.1). Classification (GTDB taxonomy): domain Bacteria; phylum Pseudomonadota; class Gammaproteobacteria; order Burkholderiales; family Burkholderiaceae_D; genus DATJCV01. The sequence goes on along the minus strand of JBAUJK010000239.1, from coordinate 6,961 downwards.
ACCGCCGGCTTCCTGAATTTTCAAAAATCGGGAGTATGTCAAAAAATCGGCTTATGCCGCAGAGTTTGCACGCGGTTTTGAAAATGCTCCTTCCAGTATAAAGGACCGTCAGATGGCTCCTTGCCTCGCTGCGCGGCTGCGCGCGCTCCCATGAAAATCAGCATACTCGGCGCCGGTGCCTGGGGCACGGCGCTGGCGATCGCGCTGGCGGCGCGCCATGCAGTGATGCTGTGGGGGCGTGACGCCGACGCCATCCACGAGCTGGCGGCGCGGCGCGAAAACCGCCGCTACCTGCCTGGCTGCGCGTTGCCCGAGGCACTGGCGCTCGAGTCCGATTTCGAGGCGGCGGTGGCGCATGCGGCCGATGCCGACGGGTTGCTGATCGCCGCCTGTCCGGTGGCCGGCCTGCGTGAACTGGCCGAGCGGCTGCGCGCGCAGACCGGCGTGCCGTCGCACCTGGTCTGGCTGTGCAAGGGCTTCGAGCAGGACAGCCTGCTGCTGCCGCATCAGGTGGTGCGCGCCGTGCTCGGCGGCGAAGTCGCGCTCGGTGTGCTGTCGGGACCGTCGTTCGCGCAGGAAGTGGCGCGCGGCTTGCCGTGCGCGCTGACCGCCGCCAGTGCCGATGCCGCACTGGCGCAGCGCATGGTGGCCGCCGCCCACGGCGGTACGATGCGGGTGTATTCGAGCGACGACGTGGTCGGCGTTGAGGTCGGCGGCGCGGTCAAGAACATCCTGGCGATCGCCACCGGTATCGGCGACGGTCTCGGGCTGGGCCTGAATGCGCGCGCGGCGCTGATCACGCGCGGGCTGGCCGAAATCACGCGGCTGGGCGTGGCGCTCGGCGGTCGCAGCGAAACCTTCATGGGGCTGGCCGGCGTCGGCGATCTGATCCTGACCTGCACCGGCGACCTGTCGCGCAACCGCCGCGTCGGGCTGGCGCTGGCCGCCGGCAAGCCGCTGCGGGCGGTGATAGCGGAACTCGGCCACGTCGCCGAAGGCGTGTATTGCGCCCGCGCGGTGCGCGAGCGCGCGAAGGCTTGCGGCGTCGACATGCCGATCGCCGACGCGGTGGCGGCGGTGCTGTTCGACGGCGCTGCGCCGCGTCAGGCGGTCACGCAATTATTGGCGCGCGATCCGCGCGAAGAAAGCGCCTGACGCCTGCGCCGGTGTTACGGTTTCAGCAGCACCGTCAGCAAGACCGACGCATCGCGGCGCGCCAGGAGTTCATGCGGTTCGCCGCCGCCCAGATACATCATTTCCCCCGCCTGCAGCACCTTGCTCTGCTGATGCGCGAAAAGCTCCACTTCGCCTTCCAGGCATTGCAGGGTGATCGCACCCGGCACGTGGTGATTCAGCAGCTTCTTGCCGGCCGGCAGCACCAGCCGCATCACCTCCAGGTCTTCGGCCTTGAACAGCGCGACCGAGGTCGCCTGCGCCAGCCGTGGTCCGAGCGGGCGCACGTCGATGACGTCGCCCGATTCCGCGTGCGGTAGAGCCATGGTCGATCTCCTTCGGATGGAAATGCTGGAAAAGGCTGGTCAGGGCCGGGCGGCCCGCCGTTGACGATAGCTTAACGCAAGCGCCGCGGCCGGCACTTGCGCCGATCGCGGCGTACTCCGGCAAAAATACCGGGCGGGTTGTCATGCTGGACGACGGCGGACTGGCGGCTGCCAGCTGGCCCGCAACCATGCACCTATGCAGGCTGGCCAGGTGCGTCTACGGCAGGCGTGCGGCGGTCGATGGCATGCCATTGACAGGATGGCAGCTGTTCTCGCGCCGCCGCGAATAATCCGAAAATCCGGCGAACCATGGCGGCGCCGGCCGGTCGAATCGGGGTCGTCGCCGCCGTGGCGCGCGACATTCCGTTTGCATAAAAGAAATGCCGGCCCACCGGCTCGCCACGCAAATTCTCCTGCCGTCTGCCTGCCGATGCTTCCGACTCGCTTCGGAAGCGCGCCGATTCGGCCTTATACTCGCAATTCGTTTTGTCGTTTTGACCTTTCTTTCCGATATCTCTATGCATACCGTTTCCGTATCTTCCGCGCGGCCGCCGCGCCGGCCGGCCGCATCCCGCGCGCGCGGCTTCACGCTGATCGAAATCATGGTGGTGGTGGTCATCATGGGTGTGCTGGCTGCCCTGGTGGTACCGAAGCTGATGGGGCGCACCGACGACGCCCGCATCATCGCCGCCAAGCAGGACATTGCCACCATCATGCAGGCGCTGAAGCTGTACCGGCTCGACAATCACCGCTACCCGACCACCGAGCAGGGCCTGCAGGCGCTGGTGACCAAGCCGACTTCGGGTCCGGCCGCCAACGGCTGGAAGAGTGGCGGCTACCTGGACAAGCTGCCGAAAGACCCGTGGGGCAATCCCTACCATTACCTGTCGCCCGGCGTGAAGGGCGAGATCGACGTGTTTTCCTTCGGCGCCGACGGTCAGCCGGGCGGCGTCGACAACGATGCCGACATCGGCTCCTGGGAGCTGTAAAAAGCATGCTGGACGGAGCGCGCGATGATGTCTGAACGCCGTCCCGATTGCACCCGCCAGCGCGGCTTCACGCTGCTCGAACTGCTGGTGGTGCTGGTGATCGTCGGCCTGACGCTCGGCGCGGTGTCGTTCAACGCGGTCTCCAGTCCGCACCAGGTGCTGCAGAACGAGGCGCAGCGCATCGCGCTCCTGATGCAGCTGGCACGCGACGAGGCGATCGTGCGCAACCGTCCGATCGCGTTCGAGGCGGCCGGCGACGGCTATCGTTTCGTGATGCGCGACGGCAATGCCTGGAAGCCGGTCGACCAGGACGACATGCTGCGTCCGCGCAGCTTCCAGCGGCCGCCGGTACGGCTGTCGATCACGCCGGCCACCAGCGCCGACAATCCGCTGCGTATCGTGTTCGGGCGCGAGCCGGTCGACAAGCCGTTCGTGCTCACCCTGGCGGCGGATGGCGGCACGATCGCGATTCGCGCCGACGGCATCGGCCATTACGTGGTCGAGTGAGATGCCGCGCCGCTTTTCCCATTCCGTTTTTTCCGGCCGCCGCGCGCGCGGCTTCACGCTGCTCGAAGTGCTGGTGGCACTGGTGATCGTCGGCACCGCGCTCGGCGCCAGCCTGCGCGCGGTCGGCAGCCTGACGCAGAACAGCAACGGCCTGCGGGCGGCGATGATGGCCAACTGGTCGGCGGAAAACCGGCTGTCGCAGATCCGGCTGGCGCACGAATGGCCGGCCATCGGCCGGCGCCAGTTCGACTGTCCGCAGGGCGAGCTGCAGCTGGTGTGCGAGGAAGAAGTGCTGGCTACGCCCAACCCGTATTTCCGCCGGGTCCAGGTCAGCGTGTTCGACGCCGGCAATCCGGAGCAGCGCATCGTGCGCCTGACCCAGGTGGTGCCGAATGGCTAAGGCGGCGATCGCGGGCGGGCGGCGCCACGCCGGCTTCACGCTGATCGAGCTGCTGGTGGCGATCACCGTGCTGGCGGTGGTCGCCGTGCTCGGCTGGCGCGGGCTGGACGGGATCGTGCGCGCGCGGCTGGCGCTGAACGAACAGCTGACGCAGACGCGCGGCATGCAGCTGGCGTTCGCGCAACTGCAAAGCGATTGCGCCAACCTGGCCGCGGCCACGCTGATCCCGAACCGCGCCGCGCTGGTGGCCGACGACAACCTGCTGCTGCTGGTGCGCACCGTCTATGCCGACGACCAGCCGTCGCGGCTGCAGGTGGTCGCCTACCGGTTGCGCGACGGCGTGCTGACGCGCCAGGAATCGGTACCGACGCGCACCCTGACGGAGCTGGACGCGTTGTGGCAGGCGGCGATGGAAGGCAAGGGTGCAACGCCTGCGGTCGCGCTGCAGCCGGGCCTGGCGGCGATGACGATCCGGCTGTGGGCCGCTGACCGCCCCGGCTGGCGGCCGACCGGCAGCGCCGCGGCCGGTGGCGCCACGGTGGCCACTGCGTCGGCAGCAGCGCCGCAGCTGACCGGGCTCGAAGTATCGCTGCAGCCGGGCGACCAGCAGCAGGCGATGGTCAAGGTGTTCCTGCTGGGGGCGGTGTGAAGCTGGCGCGGCCGTTTCCCCGGCGGCGCCAGCAAGGCGTGGCAGTGATCACCGCCTTGCTGCTGACGACGCTGGCGATCACCATCGTCGCCAGCCTATTCTGGCAGCAGCAGGTGCAGGTGCGCTCGATCGAAAACCAGCGCCTGCAACTGCAAAAGCAATGGGTGCTGCGCGGCGCGCTCGACTGGGCACGGCTGATTTTGCGCGAGGATGCGCGCTACTCGCGCGTCGACCACCTCGGCGAGCCGTGGGCGGTGGAACTGGCCGACACCCGCCTCGACCAGTACGTCGAAAGCGGGCAGGCCGAAGGCGACGTCGCCGATGCGGTGCTGTCCGGGCATATCGTCGACGCCCAATCGCGTTTCAACCTGACCAATCTGGCCAGCAACGGCGTGGTCGACCCGGAACAACTGATGGCGTTCCAGCGCCTGCTCGGCAACCTCCAGCTGGAAGCCGGGCTGGCGGAGGCGACCGCCGAAACCCTGGTCGCCGGCCAGGTCCGCAGCGGACAATCGGCCGGCGGCGCCGGTACTGGTACTGGTGCCGGTGCCGGCGGCAGCGCGGGGGCGACGCCGGCGCAGACGATCGGCATCACCCAGGTCGACGACCTGCTGGCAGTGCCCGGCTTCACGCTGGAAGCCTATCTGAAGCTGAAGGATTTCGTCACCGTGCTGCCGGCGACGACCAAGGTCAACATCAATACCGCACCGGCCGAAGTGCTGGCGGCGATAATTGATACACTGTCGCCGTCCGACGCGGAGGCCGTGATTTCCAGCCGTGATCGCGCCTACTTCCGGGACGAGGCGGACGTGAAACAGCGTTTCCCGGCGATCGATCCGGCCCGCGTTGCGCTGGCCACCCAGTATTTCCTGGTCAACGGTCGGGTCCGGATCAACCGCGCGGCGCTGCAGATGCAGGCATTGATCCAGCGCAACGGAACGACCACCAAGATTCTCTGGAGCCGGGAAAATTGACGAAAATCGACGATCAGCGCCGCCTTAGCGAAACGGAACGCCATTGAGCACACTCTACATCCGCCTGCCGGCCCGCGCCGCGGTCGAACACGGCCCGAACGCCGCGGCCATCGGCTGCGCCTACGCGCTGGCGTCCGACAGTGGTAGCGTCGAGCGCGAAGGCGAGACCGCGCTGTCGCAACTGGCCGAGCTGGTGACGGCCGCGCAGCGCGTGGTGCTGATCGTGGCGGCGGCCGACGTCAACCTGTTGCGGGTGGCGGTGCCGCCGCTGTCGCCGGCGCGGCTGAAGGCGGCGCTGCCGAACTTGGTCGAAGACCAGCTGATTTCGGATCCGGCCGAATCGGTGGTGGTGGCCGGCCGTTCGGTGGATGGCTTGCGCACCGTCGCCGTGGTGCAGCGCGATTGGCTGCAGATGCTGGCCGACATGCTGGTTGCGCTCGACGCGCGCCGCATCACGGCGCTGCCGGCGCAACTGTGCCTGCCGCATCACCCGGATGCGGTAAGCGCCGCCGTCACCGCCACCGACGGTGCCGATTTCGCGCTGACGCTGCGGCTGTCGGCGGAAGAGGGCCTGGGCTTGCCGCTGATTCCGGAAGCCGGCCGCACGCCGGTGCCGGAGGCGCTGCAGACGCTGCGGCTGATGGCGCCGCAGGCCAGCATCACGCTCTATGTGCCGACCGCTGAGGTGCGCGCTTATCAGGATGCGGCGCGGGAATTGGGCGACGAGCGCGTGTCGGTCCAGCCGGACCGCTGGGCGCACTGGATCGCCGCCGCTCAAAGCGCCGAGCCGGACCTGCTGAGCGGCCTAGGCGCCAGCGCCGGTCCGCGCTTCGACTGGCGGCCGTGGCGCTGGCCGCTGGCGCTGGCCTGTGCGGTCCTGCTGGTCAACGTACTGGCGCTGAACTTCGACTGGTGGCATCTGCGGCAGGACGCGAAGGCGGCGCGGACCGCCCTGACCCGGATTTACCAGGAGGCGTATCCGAACGAGACCGTGATCGTCGATCCGATCCTGCAGATGCGGCAAAAGATTGCCGCCGCCCGGCAGGAGTCGGGCGAACCGGCGGCGGACGACTTCCTGCCGCTGGCGGCCGGTTTCGCCGATGCCTGGAACGCCGCCGGCAGCGGCCGCTCGCTGCCGCCGATCGCGGCGCTGGAATACCACGAGCGCGCGCTGCTGGTGCGCGTGAAGCCGGCCGGCGAGGTGCCGCTGGGACCGCTGAAGACGGCGCTGGCCGCACGCAGCCTGGAATTGACGCAGCAGGGCGCCGACGCGCTGCAGATACGGAGCACCCGATGAACGCATGGCAACGCTCGCGGCAGTCGCTGCTGCTGTTCTTGGCCGCGCGCGACCGGCGCGAACGCCATCTGCTGGCAGGCGCGGCGGCGGTGCTGGTGCTCGGTCTGGTTTACGCGCTGCTGATCGATCCGGCGCTGGGCGGCCGCGCGCAACTGCGCAAGAGCCTGCCCGAGCTGCGCCAGCAGGTGGCGCAACTGCAGGCGCTAGCGCAGGAGGCGCAGGCTGCGTCCGGCCGGGCGGCGACACCGGTGACGCCGGTGACGCGCGAGAGCATCGAGGCCAGCCTGGAGCGCGGCGGCCTGAAGGCGCAGAACCTGGTTCTGACCGGCGACTTCATCAAGCTGCAGCTGCCGGCGGCGCCGTTCGGCGCGATTACCGCCTGGCTCGATGGCCTGCAGGGCAGCGCCCGCGTGGCGGTGACGGATGCCAGTGTCACCGCGCTCGACGAGCCGGGTATGGTCAATGCGACGCTGACGCTGCGCCAGCAGCGCAACGAAGCCGCCCGCAATGAATAGCAGCGGCGGCCAGGATGTGGCGGCAGCGGAGTGCAGCGCGTGCGGCGGCTGCTGATCTGGGCCGTCGCCGGCGTGCTGGCGGCGGCGGTGACGGTGCTGGCCTTCCTGCCGGCCGCCTGGCTGTCGCAGGC
>JBAUJK010000238.1:0-4324 GCA_049683695.1 Burkholderiaceae bacterium | reverse complement strand
GCTTTCAGCTTGACCAGCATGCGACCGAACGGCTGGGTGGCGGAATAGCTTTCCTTGACTTCGAGATCGGCAAAGCGCGGATCGTCGCGCAGCCAGACCAGGAAGCGGTCGATCGGCTCGCGCAAGCCGGCCAGGAACAGGTTGATGCCCTCGGGGCTCAGCAGGATCGTGCCTTTTAGCTGCAATTGCTCACATAATTGCAGGAATTGTGGTCTTTTTTCGGCGGTGTCATTCAGCGCAACGAATTTGTAGGCGGCGATGTTGACGTAAGGAGTGGCGGTGGCAGGCACGGGCGTTTTTTCTAAGTCATTGATTCGCCGGTATTATATAAAACGCGCCGGTGGCCGGCTGCATGGCTGGCCCGGCGGCACGGTAAAATGGCGGCCATGACCGCCCCGCAATTCGTCCACCTCCGCCTGCATTCCGAATACTCGATTGTCGATGGCCTGGTGCGCATCGACGACGCGGTGCGTGCCGCCGTCGCCGACGGCCAGCCGGCGCTGGCGCTGACCGATCTGGCGAACCTGTTTGGCCTGGTCAAGTTCTACAAGGCGGCGCGCGCCAAGGGCGTCAAGCCGATCCTCGGCTGCGACGCCTGGATCACCAACGACGACGATCGCGACAAGCCGTCGCGCCTGTTGTTGCTGGTCAAGAATCGGGCCGGCTATCTGCAGCTGTGCGAATTGCTGTCGCGCGCCTGGCTATCCAATCAGCATCGCGGCCGCGCCGAAATCCGCGCCGAATGGCTGGAAGAATTGCAGCAGTCGGGCGCCGCGCCGGGGTTGATCGCGCTGTCGGGTGCGCAGGCCGGTGACATCGGTGTGGCGCTGGGCAATGGCAACGCCGCCGCCGCCGAACGCTGCGCGCGACGCTGGGCGGCGATCTTTCCCGGCCATTTCTATATCGAGGTGCAACGCGCCGGCGGCCCGGAAGCCGAACTGCGGCAGGCGGTCGCGCTGGCCGCCAGGCTGAAGCTGCCGGTGGTGGCGACGCATCCGGTGCAATTTTTGCGCGCCGAGGAGTTCACCGCCCACGAGGCGCGCAGCTGCATCGCTTCCGGCGACATCCTGGCCAATCCGCGCCGCGCGCGCCGCTTCAACAACCAGCAGTGCTTCAAGACCCAGGCCGAGATGGCGGAGCTGTTCGCCGACCTGCCGGGCGCGCTGCAGAACACCATCGAGATCGCGCGCCGCTGCAACCTGACGCTGGAGCTCGGCAAGCCGAAGCTGCCGGATTTTCCGACTCCGGACGGCGTCGGCATCGACCAGTTCCTGGTGATGGAAGCGCGCGCGGGACTGGAGCAGCGCCTGCTGCAGTTGTACCCGGAGGAGGCGGAGCGCGAGCGGCAGCGGCCGCGCTACGAGGAACGACTGAAGTTCGAGACCGACACCATCATCAAGATGGGCTTTCCCGGCTACTTCCTGATCGTTGCCGACTTCATCCAGTGGGCCAAGAACAACGGCGTGCCGGTCGGCCCCGGGCGCGGTTCCGGTGCCGGCTCGCTGGTGGCATATGCACTGAAGATCACCGATCTCGATCCGCTCGCATACAACCTGCTGTTCGAACGCTTCCTGAACCCGGAGCGCGTGTCGATGCCCGACTTCGACGTCGACTTCTGCCAGGAAGGACGCGACCGAGTGATCCAGTACGTGAAGGATCGCTACGGCCGCGACGCGGTGTCGCAGATCGCCACCTTCGGCACCATGGCGGCCAAGGGCGCGGTGCGCGACGTCGGCCGTGTGCTCGACATGGGCTACAACTTCTGCGACGGCATTTCCAAGCTGATCCCGTTCAAGCCCGGCAAGCTGGTGACGATCGCCGACGCGCTGGTCGAGGAGCCGCTGTTGGCCGAACGCCGCGAAAAGGAAGAGGAAGTGCGGCAACTGCTGGAACTGGCGCAGCAGGTCGAAGGGATCACCCGCAGCGTCGGCATGCACGCCGGCGGCGTATTGATCGCGCCCGGCAAGCTGACCGATTTCTGCCCGCTGTATTCGCAGGGCGGCGATGCCAGCGTGGTGTCGCAATACGACAAGGACGACGTCGAGGCGGTCGGCCTGGTCAAGTTCGACTTTCTCGGCCTGACCACGCTGACGATCCTGAACCGCGCGGTCGAGTACATCCGCGGTCTCGACCCGGCGCACGCCGATTTCGACCTGGCGCAGCTGCCGCTCGACGACCGCGCCTCCTACGAACTGCTGACCAAGGCCAAGACGGTCGCCGTGTTCCAGCTGGAAAGTCGCGGCATGCAGGGCATGCTGAAGGATGCGCGGCCGGACCGCTTCGAGGACATCATCGCGCTGGTGGCGCTGTACCGGCCGGGTCCGATGGACCTGATCCCGGACTTCTGCCGCCGCAAGCACGGCGAAAAGTTCGAATATCCGGATCCGCGCACCGAGGGCATCCTGTCCGAGACCTACGGCATCATGGTCTACCAGGAGCAGGTGATGCAGATGGCGCAGGTGATCGGCGGCTATTCGCTCGGCGGCGCCGACCTGCTGCGGCGCGCGATGGGCAAGAAGAAGGCGGAAGAAATGGCGCAGCATCGCCAGATCTTCCGCGAGGGCGCGGCGAAGAACGGCCTGACGCAGGAAAAGGCAGACGAAATCTTCGACCTGATGGAAAAGTTCGCCGGCTACGGCTTCAACAAGTCGCACGCTGCCGCCTACGCGCTGCTGTCGTACTACACTGCCTACCTGAAGGCGCATCATCCGGCCGCGTTCATGGCGGCCAACTTGTCGCTGGCGATGGACGATACCGACAAGATCAAGATCCTGGTCGAGGATGCGCTGGAAGTCTGCGGCCTCCAGATGCTGCCGCCCGACATCAATCTGTCCGACTACCGCTTCACGCCGGTGTTCGGGCCGGCGGCCGGCGACTCGGCGGTGGATGCCGACGGCAAGCCGCGCCGCGCCAAGTACATCCGCTACGGCCTGGGTGCGGTCAAGGGCAGCGGCCAGGCGGCGATCGAGGCGATCATCGCCGCGCGCGAAAAGGACGGGCCATTCACCGACCTGTTCGACTTCGCGCGCCGCGTCGACAAGCGCCAGATCAACCGCCGCACGATCGAGTCGCTGATCCGCGCCGGCGCCTTCGACTGCTTCGGCGTCGACCGCGCGATTCTGCTGGCTTCGGTCGGGCGTGCGATCGAAGGTGCCGAGCAGGCCGAAGCGGCAGCCAACCAGGTCAGTCTGTTCGACGACGACGGCACCATGGGCGGCGCGGCGGAATACGTGAAGGCGGCGCCGTGGAGCGAGAAGCAGAAGCTGACCGAGGAAAAGGCGGCGCTCGGCTTCTACCTGTCCGGCCACCTGTTCCATGCCTATGCCGACGAGGTGCGCAAGTTCGCGCGCGCCAGGATCGGCAGCCTGGAGCCGGCGCGCGAGCCAAAGCTGATCGCCGGCGTGATCACCGCTGTGCGCACCCAGATGACGCAGCGCGGCAAGATGGTGATCGTCACCCTCGACGACGCCAGCGGCACGATCGACGTCACCGTCTACAACGAGCTGTACGACGCCAACCGCCGCCTGTTCAAGGAAGACGAATTCCTGGCGGTGCAGGGCAAGGTCTCGGAAGACCGCTTCTTCGGCGGCTTGCGGGTGGCCGCCGACAAGGTGATGGATCTGGCGGCGGCGCGCAGCACCTATGGCCGCCAGTGCGTGCTGGAGCTGCCGCAGCAATGCGACAGCGCGCGGCTGCGCGATCTGCTGGCGCCGTACGTGTCGCCGGACGGCTTGCCGCTGCACCTGCGCTACCAGGGCGCCGGCGCCGGCTGCGTACTGCAGCTCGGCGACGACTGGCGAGTGGCGCCCAGCGATGCGTTGCAGGGTACGCTGGCCGAAACCTTCGGCAGCGGCGCGGTAGCCGTCGAGTACTGATCCGGCCGCTCGATGAAGAATTATCTTCCTGGGCTCCATTGGCCAGTGTTCGCCGTACTGGCCGGCACCGCCGCCGGGCTGCTGGTGTACCGTCCTGTCGACAACATCGCTTTTTATTCCCTGCTGTTGCTGGCGGCGATCGCCGGCGTTTTCCGCCTGCGCCCGGGAGGCTACCGTTTCGGCACGCTGCTGAAAGAATATTGGCCGCTGCACCTGGCGATGGCCGGCATGGTGCTGGCGATCTTCCTCAACCAGCTGGTGCTGCAGAATTTCGTCATCAAGACCTACGATTACCCAGCGCGGATGTTCTTCTTCGCGGTGTTGCTGTGGGTGGTGCTGCTGCTGCCGCAGGCGTGGATGAAGCAGCTGCAGTGGGCTTACGTCGTCGGCGCGCTGGCGGCGGCGGTCCATATGTACGTGACGACCCGGGGGGGTACTTTTCGCGGCTA
>JBAUJK010000237.1:0-3041 GCA_049683695.1 Burkholderiaceae bacterium | reverse complement strand
AGAGAAATGATCCGGCGCCGCGCCGCCGCGCTCCGGCCGCGGCGGTGCGGCGCCTGCCACCCATGCAGCGTTGCATGCCGGTTCCGATGACGCCGATTCGAAAAGATGCGGGTTTCGACAGCACGCTGGGGCTGCTGGCGCAGGGCTATGCTTTCATCTCGCGCCGCTGCGGCGAGCTGCATACCGACGTGTTCGAACCCCGGCTGATGCTGCGCCGCGTGCTGTGCGCGGTCGGTGCCGATGCCGCCGCCATGTTCTATACGCCTGGCCGCTTCACGCGGCGGCAGGCGATGCCGCCGACCGCGCTGCGGCTGCTGCAGGACCTGGGCAGCGTGCAATTGCTGGACGACGACGCGCACCGGCGCCGCAAGCAGATGTTCATGGCGTTGATGTCGCCCGAATACCGGCGCCGGCTGGCGCGGCTGTTCGAGGAACACTGGCAGCGCCGCATCGGCGTCTGGACCGATGCCGGCGATGTGGTGTTGCAGCATGAAGTCGAGCAGCTGCTATGCGCCGCGGTCTGCCAGTGGGCCGGGCTGGCGCTGCCGGCCGACGTGGTGCGCGAGCGCGCCCATGAATTCGCGGCGATGATCGACGGCGCCGGTGCCGTCGGCCCGCGCAGCTGGAAGGGCTGGCTGCTGCGCCGGCGCACCGAAGCCTGGGCGCGCGGCATCATCGGCGACCTGCGCGCCGGCCGCCTACGTCTGCACGCCGGCAGCCCGGCGCTGGCGCTGGCCGCGTACCGCGAAGCCGACGGCCTGCTGCTCGATCCTGACGTCGCGGCGGTCGAGTTGCTGAACCTGTTGCGGCCGACGGTGGCGATGGCGCGCTACGTGACCTTCGCCGCGCTGGCGCTGCACCGCTACCCGGAATGCCGGCAGCGGCTGCAGACCGGGGACGACGAATACCTGCAGTGGTTCGTGCAGGAAGTGCGCCGCTTCTATCCGTTCTTCCCGGCGGTCGGCGGCCGCGCGCGCGTCGCCTTCGACTGGCGCGGCACGCGCATCGCCGCCGGTACCTGGGTGGTGCTGGACCTGTACGGCACCAATCACGATCGCCGCATCTGGGGCGATCCGCAGGTGTTCCGGCCGGAACGGTTTTCCGGCTGGGACGGCAGCGCCTTCAATTTCATTCCGCAGGGCGGCGGCGAATTCGACCTCGACCACCGCTGCGCCGGCGAATGGCTGACGATCCGGCTGCTGAAGACGGCGGTGCAGCTGCTGACGCAGGCGATGGATTACGACGTGCCGCAGCAGGATTTGTGCATCGATCTGGCGCGCATGCCGGCGCTGCCGCGCAGCGGCTTCGTGATCCGCCACGTGCGCCGCAGTCCGGAAACGCAGCAATGGCTGTCGCAGCTGCGGCAACAGGCTGCAGCCGCCTGCGGCAAGCCGAACTCGGCTTCCGAGAACGGCGCCTGAAGCCGCTGCCGCGCTACCGCCGCCAGGCTGCGGGAGGACAAGCGGAAATGCTCTGGAAGAATAGGAGTATATGTAAATTTATTAATTTACATGCGCGGGACAGGATGTATTTGAAGGGAGTATATGGAATGGCAGGGTGTCGCCGCGCCCGCGGTGCCCGAGCTCTTCCTCACTGCGCCGTCGGGCGCTTGGCTCGGTACTCGTGAGCCGAGCACGCCGCCCGGTTTCGAAACCCGATCGACACAAGGAAAGAACGCGCCATGAAAATTCCGATGCTCGTAGCGCTGCTCGTGATTGCGATGCTGGCCGGCTTCGGTCTGATTTTCCTCGTGCTGTAGTCGTGCCTGCGGCGGCCGCCACGCCTGTCGCCGGCCGCCGCTTCTTCCCCTATTTGCTGCCTTGCCGGGCGCCGCCCTGCGGCTTGTCCACGTCGGGCACCGGCGCCGGGCTCGGGATATTGCTGCCGGGGTCGATCAGCTCGGCGTCGCTAACGTCCTGGCCGGAAGGATCGATCGCCTTGCCGACCTTTTCCAGCAAGCCTTCATCCTTCTGCGGTTTCGGATTTTTGTCGTCAGTGCCGGCGCGCTGACCGGTGGTGCCGGTATCGTCTTTGGGACCGTTCATGCCTGCCTCCAAATTCAGTGCGACCGACGCGCCGTTGCCATGTTCCGGTCGCACGCCGTGCCGTTACAGGCCGGCCGGGTAAGTTTCCGGCGCTTCGTGGCTGCGCCAGTGGCTGCCGTATTCGAGCGGCTCCAGCGCACGGGTTTCGTCGAAGTGCAGGATGGCGTCGAACTGCTGCGGCAGCCGGGCGTAGAAATAGTGGCTCTGGCGCTCGGTCCGCGGCCGGTAGATGACGCCGATCGCGCGTTCCAGCCGGCCTTCGGCCAGTATCTGGGTCGCCGGATTGCGGCCGCGCAACGGCAGGTAGAACGCGCGCATGCCGACCTGATGGAACAGTTCCTCGTAGCTGCCCGGCAAGGCCGGCCGCACCCGTTTGTGTTCGGCCGGAGCATCCCAATCGGACGCCGCAGTAACCGTGCCGTGGTGCGTGGTGAAACCGATCAGCCGGGTCTGTTCGCCCCACGCTTCGCGCGCCAGCTGGCCGACCGTCCATTCGCCCTGTTCGCCGACCTCGGTGGCGCGGGCGTCGCCGACGTGTGAGTTGTGTTCCCAGACCACGATCTTCGCCGGCTGGCCGCCGCTGTGCGTCAGGTGCTCCTCCAGCGCCTGCAGCGTGTCGGCCATGTGGCGGTCGCGCAGGTTCCAGGACGACACGCGGCCGCGGAACATGGTGCGGTAATACTGTTCGGCGTTGGCTACCAGCCGCGCGTTCTGCTCGATGTAGAAGCGCGCGTTCGGATCGTCGCCTTCGGTGCCGGCGCGCTCGGCGGCGCGCGCCTGCAGGTCGCGCAGCTGCGCCACCACCGCTTCCTCGCAGGATGCCGACAGGTCGAACGCCGCCACGTAGCCGTAGCGCTGGCTGTCTTCGCCGAAATGGTCGAAACAGGCGTAGCGTTCGCGCGCGCGGCGGCCGGCTTCGGGGTCGGTACGGTCCAGGTAGCGCAGCACTTCGGCGATCGACGTGAACAGGCTGTACAGGTCGAGTCCGTAGAAGCC
>JBAUJK010000236.1:0-4737 GCA_049683695.1 Burkholderiaceae bacterium | reverse complement strand
CCCCCAGTGATCCCTTGTCGTGTGGCAGAAGGTCGATGAACGCGCGCAGGTTGTCGGCGGGATGGAGATTGCGGCCCAACCTGGCCCTCAGCTTAAAATAAAATGGTACGGAACATAATTGATAGTTGTCGTCTGTCATCTGTCATCTTCATGACAGACTTAATTGTTTTGGATCACCACCCTGGATTTTCCTTCCTCACTCCACCGTCACGCTCTTCGCCAGATTGCGCGGCTTGTCGACATCGGTGCCGCGTGCCAGCGCCGTGTGATACGCCAGCAACTGCAGCGGCACCACGTGCAGAATCGGCGACAGGATGCCGTAGTGCTCGGGCAGGCGGATCACGTGGATGCCGTCGCCGGACGAGATGCGCGAATCGACGTCGGCGAACACGTATAGCTGGCCGCCGCGCGCGCGCACTTCCTGCATGTTGGACTTCAGCTTCTCGATCAGCGCGTCCTTCGGCGCGATCGTCACCACCGGCATTTCCTCCGTCACCAGCGCCAGCGGGCCGTGCTTCAGTTCACCGGCCGGGTAGGCTTCGGCGTGGATGTACGAGATTTCCTTCAGCTTCAGCGCGCCTTCCAGCGCGATCGGGTAGTGCATGCCGCGTCCGAGGAACAGCGCGTTTTCCTTGCGCGCGAATTCCTCGGCCCAGGCGATGATCTGCGGTTCCAGCGCCAGCACCGCGCCCACGGACACCGGCAGGTGGCGCATCGCCTTCAGGTGCTGCGCTTCCTGCTCGTCGGACAGGCGGCCGCGCACCTGCGCCAGCGTCAGTGTCAGCAAAAACAGCGCGGTCAGCTGCGTGGTGAAGGCCTTGGTGGAGGCGACGCCGACTTCGACGCCGGCGCGCGTGATGTACGACAACTTGCACTCGCGCACCATCGCGCTGGTGGCGACGTTGCAGATGGTCAGCGTGTGCGCCATGCCTTGCGCGCGCGCGTGCTTCAGCGCCGCCAGCGTGTCGGCGGTTTCGCCGCTCTGCGAGATGGTGACCACCAGTGCGTTCGGATTCGGCACGCTGTCGCGGTAGCGGTATTCGCTGGCGATCTCGACATTGACCGGAATCTGCGCCACCGACTCGATCCAGTACTTGGCGGTCAGGCCGGCGTAGTAGCTGGTGCCGCAGGCGAGGATCAGCACCGAGTCGATCTGCCGGAAGATCTTGTAGGCGGCGTCGCCGAACAGTTCCGGCATCACCGCGGAGACGCCTTCCAGCGTGTCGCCGATCGCGCGCGGCTGCTCGAAGATTTCCTTCTGCATGTAGTGGCGGTAGGGGCCGAGCTCGGCGGCGCCGGTGTGCGCGTGCACGGTGCGCACTTCGCGCTCGGCCGGGCGGCCGTCGGCGTCGACGACCCAGATGCGCTGCAATTGCAGATCGACCACGTCGCCTTCTTCGAGGAAGACGATCTGGTCGGTGCTGCCGGCCAGCGCCATCGCATCCGACGCCAGGAAATTCTCGCCGTCGCCGATGCCGACGATCAACGGCGAGCCTTGGCGCGCGCCGACCACGCGGTGCGGCTCGTCGCGGCAGAACACCGCGATCGCATAGGCGCCGTGCAGCCGCTTGACCGCCTGCTGCACGGTCTCGAACAGGTCGCCGGCGTACATGTAGTCGATCAGGTGGGCGATCACCTCGGTGTCGGTCTGGCTTTCGAAGACGTAGCCGGCCGCGGTCAGTTCGGCGCGCAGCTCGTCATGGTTTTCGATGATGCCGTTGTGCACCAGCGCGATGCGTTCGCGCGAGAAATGCGGGTGCGCGTTGTGCGAAGCCGGCGCGCCGTGCGTGGCCCAGCGCGTGTGGGCGATGCCGGTGTAGCCGGCCAGCTTTTCCTGCCCGACCTGCTGTTCCAGGTCGGCCACGCGCGACGTGCTGCGCGCGCGCCGCAGCGTGCCGTCGACGTGCAATGCCACGCCGCAGGAGTCGTAACCACGGTATTCGAGCCGCTTCAAGCCCTGCAGCAGGATGGGAACGATATTGCGCTGCGCTACCGCGCCGACGATGCCGCACATGGAAACTCCTTGCGAGATGGATGGAAAACGGCCTTATCGTAGAAGAGCGGTCAAGAAATAAGCTGTCTAATATCAAAGAAAAATGAATGAAGATTTCATTCGAAGTGAGTAGTGAAATATAATTTCAAAATCACCGATGTTTTTCTTTGAATCATGACAGCCGTCATTGCCCTGGACGACCTGGACCGCCGCATCCTGAACGCGCTGCAGGAAAACGCCGCCCGCACCAACAGCGAACTGGCGGCCGCCGTGCACGCGTCGGCGCCGACCTGCCTGCGCCGGGTGCGGCGGCTGGTGGAAGCCGGCGTGATCGAGCGCCAGGTGGCGCTGTTGGCGCCGGACAAGGTCGGCGCCGGCCTGACCGCGATCGTCGAAATCACGCTCGACCACCAGGGCACCGAGCGGCTGGCCGAATTCGAGGCGCTGGCCATTGCCGACGCCGCCGTGCAGCAGTGCTACCGGGTGTCGCCGGGCCCGGATTTCGTGCTGATCGTGCAGGTGGCCGACATGCCGGCCTACCACGCGCTGGCGCACCGGCTGTTCGCCGGCCATGCCAACGTGCGCAACGTGCGCAGCTTCTTTTCGATCCACCGGGCCAAGTTCGATACGCGGATAGGGGTGTAAAGGAAATACTCCCTGCCATGATCGTTTATGCCGGGCGCTAATACTGCGAAAAGTCGGCATACTCCTGCAGTTTGTCGCGACAGAGATCAGGATTATTGAGTTCTGATTCGCCTGACGTTGCCGCGCAGGCGGGAAGGCATGCATTGTCCCGGCGGCGTTTCGGTCATATGGCCGGAACAGCGCTCACCCGATGCTGCGCGATACGCGGTTCCCGCCTGCGCGGGAACGACCGGTCAGTCGAGTGTGTAGCTGAAGCACTTGCTACTCTGTTGCGGGCATCCGCTGATGCGGCGTTCATTGTCGCGGAAGCCGCCGTGTTGCTTCATATACTCCCGCCTATAGTGGTCTAAGGCGGGCGTGAAATCGGCGAAAATTCCCTATACTCCGTGGATGGGTTGCATTTCCTACGTGCCGCTGCTGCCGGAATTGCCCGATGAAAGCTCCTGAACCCCGGTCTTCGCCGGGATGACCGTGGACGGGCGTTTGGTGTCCCGATTCGCCGCGCGCCTTACGGAAGCCGTTATTCCGACGGCATCAAGCCGGAATCCAGCGGCGTTTGAGCCGCGCCGGGCATCGCCGTGTTCCGGATGCCCGCTGGCGCCGGCGTCAAACCGCCCGGCGCCGCCTCGCACTACGCCGGCTTCTTTACCTTCACCGGCCGCTGCCAGCTGTCGATCGTCACCTGCTTCGCGCGCGACACGGTCAGCTTGCCGGCCGGCGCGTCGCGCGTCAGCGTGGTGCCGGCACCGAGCGTGGCACCGCGCCCGACCGTCACCGGCGCCACCAGCTGGGTGTCGCTGCCGATGAAGGCGTCGTCCTCGATCACGGTGCGGAATTTGTTGGCGCCGTCGTAGTTGCAGGTGATCGTGCCGGCGCCGATGTTGACGCGCGCGCCGACGTCGGCATCGCCGACATAGGCCAGGTGGTTGGCCTTGCTGCCGGCGGCGACGCGACTGTTCTTGACCTCGACGAAGTTGCCGACGTGGACCTGCTCGGCCAGCTCTGTGCCGGGGCGCAGCCGGGCGTAGGGGCCGATCTGCGCTTCCGGGCCGACTGTGGCGCCGGCGATGTGGCAGAACGGCCGGATCTCGGCGCCGGCGCCGATCCTGGCATCGTGCAGCACGCAGTGGGCGCCGATGCGGGCGCCGTCAGCCAGTTCCACCGCGCCTTCGAACACGCAGCCGACGTCGATCGTGACGTCGCGCCCGCAGACCAGCGTGCCGCGGATGTCGATGCGCGCCGGGTCGGCCAGCGTCACGCCCTGCTCCAGCAGCGCCTGCGCCAGGTTGCGCTGGTGGATGCGTTCCAGCTCGGCCAGCTGCACCTTGCTGTTGACGCCCAGCGTTTCCCATTCCGCGTCCGGCTGCGCCGCCACCACCGGCACGCCGTCGGCGACCGCGCGCGCGACGATGTCGGTCAGGTAGTACTCGCCCTGCGCATTGTCGTTCGACAGCGTTGACAGCCAGGCCTTCAGGCGCGCGGTCGGCGCCACCAGGATGCCGGTGTTGATTTCACGGATCGCCCGTTCCGCTTCGCTCGCATCCTTCTGTTCGACGATGCGCACGATCGCGCCATCGGCGTCAGTCGGGCCGCCGGCGCGCACGATGCGGCCGTAGCCGGTCGGGTCGGCCAGGCGCACGGTCAGGATCGCCAGCCGGTCGGTGCCGGCCGCCGCCAAGAGGCGCCGCAGCGTCGTCTCGGTCGTCAGCGGCACGTCGCCGTACAGCACCAGCGTCGGCACCGATTCGTCCAGTTGCGGCGCCGCCTGCTGCACCGCGTGGCCGGTGCCGAGCTGCGGCTCCTGCAGCACGAAGCGCAGGTCGGGCGCGGCCAGCGCCGCCGGCACCGCCTCGCCGCCGTGGCCGTAGATCACCGTCAGCGTCTGCGGCGCCAGCGCGCGCGCGGTATCGACCACGTGCGCCAGCAGCGGCTTGCCCGCCAGCGGATGAAGGACTTTCGGAAGCGCGGACTGCATCCGCTTGCCCATGCCGGCGGCAAGGATGACAACGTTCATATTTGCGTGTGAATGGGGTCGGGAAGGGGAAAAAATTCTAACACGCGGGTCGCGCCCGGCATTTGCGCTGCGGCAAGCACGGCGG
>JBAUJK010000235.1:0-3115 GCA_049683695.1 Burkholderiaceae bacterium | reverse complement strand
GTGGCCGACCGCGCGCTGGTGCTGGTGAAGGGCGAGGTGGCGCTGTCCGGCGCCGCCGCCGAACTGGCCGCGCAGCCGGCGCTGCTGGCGGCGCATCTGGGCGTCTAGGAAGTCGGCGCGGCTGCTGCGTCGAGGCAGCCTGAAATACGCAATAGCGGGAGTATAGGCCGACTTTTCAGGATTGATGCCCGGCATGGAGTGCCTGCGGGGGGAGTATGCGGGCATCCGACAGCCCGCTCAGCGATACAGCGTTTCCGCCAGATCGATCTCGCGCACCAGTTTGCGCGAAGTCTGGTCGGATATCCGCGTCTGCCGCGCCAGGCTGAAGACCGCCTCGCGCTCGGCCTGCAGCGCCGCCAGCCGCAGCGCGCGCTCGATCTGGTCGGCCTTGCGCAGCTGGCCGGCTTCGCCTTCGCCGCTGCCGCCGTCCAGCCGCCGCTGGTACAGCGCGATCACGCGCGCCGCCGCCTGGCTGTAGAGATCGGCCTCGGCCGCCTGCGGCAACTGTTCCTGCTGGATCTTGCCGACCGCGAGGATCGCGGCGGTGGCGGCGTCGTGGCGCGCCAGGTCTTCCTCCAGCCGCTCGGCCGGTTCTTCCGGCAGCTCGATGCCGCGCAGCAGGCGCGGCAGGCCGACGCTGGCGACCACCAGCGACAGCAGGATCACCGCGGCGGCCAGGAAGATCACCAGCTCGCGCGCCGGAAACGGGCTGCCGTTGGGCATCGCCAGCGGCAGCGTCAGCACGCCGGCCAGGGTGATGGCGCCGCGCACGCCGGCCAGCGAGGTCGCCAGGATCAGGCGCCAGTGCGGCTTGGCCACCTGTTCGCCGCGGCGCTGCGCGCGCACCTGGTTCAGCCGCAGCGACGCCCATACCCAGACCAGCCGCAACAGCGCCAGCCCGACGTTGATGGCCAGCGCGTACACCGCCAGCCACCACGGATTGGCGTGGCCGCTCTGTTCGATCGACGCCAGCGCGCCGCGCAGGATGCTGGGCAACTGCTCGCCCAGCAGCACGAACATCACGCCGTTCAGCGCGAACTGGATCGTGTCCCACACCGCCGCCCGTTGCACCCGGGTGGTGGCCAGCGCGCGCCCGGTCAGCTCGACGTAGCTCATCGTGATGCCGGCCGCCACCGCCGCCAGGATGCCGGACGCGCCCAGATGCTCGGCCGCCAGGTAGGCGCCGAACGGGATCAGCAGGCTGATCAGGATCGACGAACCGCTTTCCTCGCCGACATGGCGTGCCAGCGCGCGCTGCGCCAGGCTGACCGCCAGCGTGAAGCCGGCGCCGATGCCGAGCCCGCCCAATGCCAGCCACAGGAAGGTCAGCGACGCCGACGCCAGCGAAAAGCCGCCGGTCAGCGCCGCCGCCACCGCGAAGCGGAAGCACACCAGGCCGGTGGCGTCGTTCAGCAGCGATTCGCCTTCCAGCACGTGCATCAGCCGCTTCGGGATCGGCACCCGCGCGGCGATCGACGACACTGCCACCGGATCGGTCGGCGACACGATCGCCGCCAGCGCGAAGGCCACCGTCAGCGGCATGCTCGGCACCAGCCAGTGGATCAGGAAGCCGGCGCCGACCACGGTAAACACCACCAGCCCGAGCGCCATTTCCAGGATCGCGCTCATGTCGCGGAACAGCCCGTCCTTCGGGATGCGCCAGCCGTCCAGGAACAGCAGCGGCGGCAGGAACAACAGGAAGAAGATTTCCGGATTCAGCGTCACGCCATGCGTCGACAGCGCGGCGATCACCGCGCCCAGTGCGATCTGCACCAGCGGCAGCGGCAGCGAAAACGGCAGCACGCGCACCAGGTAGCCGCTGCCGACCACCGCGAGCACCATCGCCAGCACCACTTCGATCGAATCCATTGGTTTCCTTGCCAGTTGACGGGACCGCGTCGGAACGGCGCCGGCGGCGGCGGGTTTTTATTATAAAAGCGCATATCCGGCGTCCGGAAGCGGTGGGCCGAAGAAAGGATGCAGCATCGTCGTCAGCGATCTTAAAAATTCCGCTTGCATATACAATAATTGTAGATACAATAAAACCGTTCCCACTCCGGGTTGCCGCCATGTCCGCCACCACGCCTGAACCAGCGTCCGTCGAAGCCGTCCGTCCGCGCGGCTGCACCAATTTCAAGCTGCGCCAGCTGGCGCGCCGCGTCACCCGCTACTACGACCACGAAGTCGGCAAGAGCGGCTTGAAGACCACCCAGTATTCGCTGCTGACGCACGTTGCCCGGCTGGGGCCGGTCGCGCCCGGCGAGCTGGCGCGGGCGATGACGATGGACGCCTCGACGCTGACGCGCAACCTGAAGCCGCTCGTGGCGGCCGGCTGGCTGACCCTGGAGCCGGGCACCGACGGCCGCAGCCGCAGCGTCGCGCTGACCGCCGCCGGCCGCGCCAAGCGTGCCGACGCGCAGCGCCGCTGGAAGGTGGCGCAGGAAAGCGTCAACCGGCTGCTCGGCGAACAGCGTGTGCTGACGCTGCATGCACTGATCGATGAAGCGCTGGAACTGCTGCCCGCCGGAGATTCCGATGACTGACGCCGCCATCACCGCCAGCCCGCGCCGCCGGACCTTCTGGCTCGTCCTGCTGGCATCCGCCGGTGCCTTTGCGCTGACGATGGGCACGCGTCAGACCATGGGCCTGTTCCTTGGACCGCTGAACACCGCCACCGGCCTTGGCGTGGCCAGCATCAGCCTGGCATTCGCGGTGGGCCAGCTGTGGTGGGGGCTGACGCAGCCGTTCGCCGGCGCGCTGGCCGACCGCCTCGGCGCCGGCCGCGTGCTGTTTGCCGGCGTGCTGCTGGTGGCGCTCGGTACCTTCCTGACGCCGTGGATGTCCAGCACCGCTGGGCTGATCCTGGCGGTCGGCGTGCTGGCCGCCGGCGGCGCCGGCATCGCTGGCCCGGCGGTGCTGATGGCGGCGACGATGCGCCTGCTGCCGCGCGAGCGGCATGGCATGGCGACCGGCATCATCAATGCCGGCGGCTCGTTCGGCCAGTTCGTGATGGCGCCGATCGCCGGCGCGCTGATCGCCGGCTACGGCTGGAGCGCGGCGATGCAGGTGCTGGCGGCGCTGGTGCTGCTGGCGCTGCCGGCGGCCTGGATCTTGG
>JBAUJK010000234.1:0-32934 GCA_049683695.1 Burkholderiaceae bacterium | reverse complement strand
GCTCTGGCCGGCGCCACGCCGCTGGTGCGCGTGCGTGCCGACATCCTCGACCGGCTGGTGAACCAGGCTGGTGAAGTATCGATCTCGCGTTCGCGGCTGGAAACCGAAGTCTCCACGCTGCAGCAGTCGCTGTCGGAACTGACCGAAAACGTCGAGCGTCTGCGCGGGCAGCTGCGTGAAATCGAAATGCAGGCGGAAACCCAGATCGCGTCGCGCATGACGCAAAGCGGCGACCGCGAATTCGATCCGCTCGAGTTCGATCGCTTCACGCGCCTGCAGGAACTGACCCGGATGATGGCGGAAAGCGTCAACGACGTCGCCTCGGTGCAGCAGAACCTGGCGCGCACGGTGGACGGCGCCAACAGCGACTTGGTGGTGCAGGCGCGCCTGACGCGCGACCTGCAGCAGGACCTGATGCGGGTGCGCATGGTGCAGTTCGCCAGCATTGCCGAGCGCCTGTATCGCGTCACGCGTCAGGCATCGAAGGAAGTCGACAAGCGCGTCAACCTCGACATCCGCGGCAGCGCGGTGGAAATCGACCGCAGCGTGCTGGAAAAGATGGCGGGTCCGTTCGAGCACCTGCTGCGCAACGCGATCGTGCACGGCATCGAAGCGCGCGACGCGCGGCGCGCCGCCGGCAAGAGCGAGACCGGCGAGCTGCGTATCGAGATCCGCCAGGAAGGCAACGAAGTCGCGATCCAGTTCTCCGACGACGGCCAGGGCCTGAACCTGGCGCGCATCCGCGACAAGGCGCAGGCCGCCGGCCTGCTGGCCGACGACCGCGAAGTGTCGGATGCCGAGGCGACCGACCTGATCTTCAATCCCGGCTTTTCGACCGCCAGCGAAGTCACCGAGCTGGCGGGGCGCGGCATTGGCATGGACGTGGTGCGCTCCGAGGCGGCGGCGCTCGGCGGCCGTATCGAGGTCCGTTCGGAACCGGGACGCGGCGCCCAGTTCACGATCCACCTGCCGCTGACGCTGGCAGTGACCCAGGTGGTGCTGCTGTCGACCGGCGGCAAGACCTACGCGGTACCGTCGGTGCTGGTGGAGCAGGTGCAGCAACTGAAGGCGAATGCGCTGGCGTCCGCCTACAACGACGGCGCGGTGATTTGGCAGGGTACGCGGGTGCCGCTGCACTACCTGTCGTCGCTGCTCGGTGACGCCGCAGCGACGCCGGTGGCACAGCAGTATTCGCCGCTGGTGATCCTGAAGAGCGGCAGCGAGCGGGTGGCGATCCACGTCGACGAAATCGTCGGCAACCGCGAAGTGGTGGTCAAGAACATCGGCCCGCAGCTGGCGCGCCTGATCGGCATCGCCGGCGCCACCGTGCTCGGCTCCGGCGAGATCGTGATGATCCTGAATCCGGTGCCGCTGGCGCAGCGCGCCGCCCAGGAAAACCAGCGCGCGCCACGCCTCTTGCCGTCCGACCAGCCGGCGGTGCTGGGCGCGGTGGCCGAGCTGCGGCCGGCGCAGCCGTCCGAGCCGGTGGCCGGCCTGCGCACGCAGAACATCGTGATGGTGGTCGACGATTCGCTGACGGTGCGGCGCGTCACGCAGCGCCTGCTGTCGCGCGAAGGCTTCCAGGTGGTGCTGGCCAAGGACGGCGTCGACGCGCTGCAGCAGCTGCAGGCGATCACGCCGGACGTGATGCTGGTCGACATCGAAATGCCGCGCATGGACGGCTTCGACCTGACCCGCAACGTGCGCAGCGACGAGCGCACGCGCCAGATCCCGATCATCATGATCACCTCGCGTACCGCCGCCAAGCATCGTAACTATGCGCTCGAACTCGGCGTCAATGAATATCTGGGCAAGCCCTACCGCGAAGAGGATTTGCTGGCGGCGATCCAGGGTTTCATCCGCGCCAAGGAAACGATCGCGTAAGGCGGGCGGCGGCGCCCCGCGTGCCGCCGCTCATACGAACGACATCCATGCCCGAACCGGCCGGGATGGCTTCCAAGCAAGCCACTGCAGCGGATATGGCCGTCGTTTCCGTCCACTCTTGGGAGTATGCCTGGAATTTCCAGGGTAGACGCCCGGTTCCGTGTTGCCATCAAGGGAGTATGTCGGGCGGGCAGGGCGTCTGCGGCAAGTGCCCCATCCCATTGCGCCGTTCCGCGCGACCCGCCTTGCGCCACGGCGCGCCGCCGGCTGCGCCCGGAGCGCGGGATGCGAAACTGCTAAAATGACGGCATGGTGACGCAACGCACTTCCCGCAAACATTCCGCTTCCTCCGGCGCCGCGCACGGCGCGGGCGGCCCCGGCGCCGCTGCCGGACCGAGTCCGGCCGAAGGCACTGGCCAGCTCGACCTGTCCAATCACTTCCTGATCGCGATGCCGACCATGCTCGATCCGATCTTCGGCGGCACCGTGATATACCTGTGCGAGCACAACGCCAACGGCGCGCTTGGCGTGGTCATCAACAAGCCGACCGACATGACGATGGAAGTACTGTTCGAGCGGATCGACCTGAAGCTCGAAATCGCGCCCACCGAGGCGGCGCCGGTGATGTTCGGCGGCCCGGTGCAGGTCGAGCGCGGCTTCGTGCTGCATTCGCCGACGCGGCAGTATTCGTCGACGCTGAAGGTCAGCGACGACGTCGCGCTGACCACGTCCAAGGACGTGCTGGAAGCCGCCGCCCACGGCGACGGCCCGGCGCACATGCTGGTCAGCCTCGGCTGCGCCGGATGGAGCGCCGGTCAGCTGGAGGAAGAACTTTCCCGCAACGGCTGGCTGACCGTGCCGGCCGATCCCGCGATCATCTTCGAGCTGCCGGTGGCGGAGCGCTTCACCGCCGCGCTGGGCCTTCTGGGCATCGATCCGGTCATGCTGACCGCCGAGTCGGGACGCGCTTGAGCGCTGACGCGGCGTGGAGACGGTGCTCGGCTTCGATTTCGGCCTGCAGCGTATAGGCGTGGCGGTCGGCAATACGCTGCTGCGGCAGGCGCAGCCGCTGACCATCATCGACGCCGCCGCCAACGACGCCAAGTTCGCCGCCGTCGCCACGCTGCTGCGGGAATGGCAGCCGGCGCGCTGCATCGTCGGCCTGCCGCTGCATCCGGACGGCGCTCCCCATGCCATGACGGCGCGCTGCCGCCGCTTCGCCAACCAGCTGCACGGCCGCTTCGGCTTGCCGGTGGAACTGGTGGACGAGCGCTATTCGTCGGCGGTGGTCGAAGCCGGACGCGGCCAGCGCATCGACGCCGACGCGGCTGCCGTCATCCTGCAACAATACTTCGCTACGCTACCCCAATGACCATGCCGAATCCGCAACTCGACGCCGAACTCCTCTACGCGCAATTGCTGGCCCAGGTGCGCGCCGGCCTGGCGCAAGCCGACCAGCTCGCCATCGTCGGCATCCGCTCCGGCGGCGCCTGGCTGGCCGAGCGGCTGGCAAAGGCGCTGCAGCTGGAAGAGCGGCTCGGCTTCATCGACGTCTCGTTCTACCGCGACGACTATGCGGAAAAAGGCTTGCCGGCCGAAGTCAAGCCGACCCAGATTCCGTTCGACGTCGAGGACGCCGCCATCCTGCTGGTGGACGACGTGCTGTACACCGGCCGTACCACGCGCGCCGCCATCAACGAACTGTTCGACTATGGCCGGCCGGCACGCATCATGCTGGCGGCACTGGTCGACCGTGGCGGCCGCGAGCTGCCGATCGCCGCCGACTTCGTTGCCGCCACCATCGAGCTGGAGCGCGGCCGCAACCTGGTACTGCAGCGCGCCGACGACGGCACATTTTCCTTTACGGTGAACCATGCATAACCCGCAACTGAACAAGAATGGCGAACTGCAGCATCTGTTGACCATCGAGGGCCTGCCGAAGGCGATCGTCACGCAGATCCTTGACACCGCGCAATCCTTCGTCGGCATCGGCGACCGCGAAGTCAAGAAGGTGCCGCTGATGCGAGGCAAGAGCGTGTTCAACCTGTTCTTCGAGAACTCGACGCGCACCCGCACCACCTTCGAGATCGCCTCCAAGCGGCTGTCGGCCGACGTCATCAATCTCAATATTTCGGCGTCCAGCACCAGCAAGGGCGAATCGCTCCTGGACACGATCGACAACCTGGCGGCGATGCACGCCGACATGTTCGTCGTGCGCCATGCCGAATCCGGCGCGCCGTACCTGATCGCCAAGCACCTGATCGATACCCGGCAGTCGCACGTGCACGTGATCAACGCCGGCGACGGCCGCCACGCGCACCCGACCCAGGGCTTGCTGGACATGTACACGATCCGCCACTACAAGAAGGATTTTTCCAACCTGACGGTGGCGATCGTCGGCGACATCCTGCACAGCCGCGTCGCGCGTTCCGACATCCACGGCCTGACCACGCTCGGCGTGCCGGAAGTGCGCGTGATCGGCCCGCGCACGCTGCTGCCGGGCGGGCTGGAGCAGATGGGCGTGCGCGTGTTCACCGACATCACCGAGGGCTTGAAGGGAGTCGACGTCATCATCATGCTGCGGCTGCAGAACGAACGGATGAGCGGCGCGCTGCTGCCGTCGGCGCAGGAATTCTTCAAGAGCTACGGCCTGACGCCGGAACGGCTGGCGCTGGCCAAGCCGGACGCGATCGTGATGCACCCGGGGCCGATGAACCGCGGCGTCGAGATCGACTCGGCGGTCGCCGATGGCGCGCAGGCGGTGATCCTGCCGCAAGTGACCTTCGGCATCGCGGTGCGGATGGCGGTGATGAGCATCGTGGCGGGAAATTAAGACTATTGTGGGACAGAGTTTGTGAGACGCGCAGGCGTCGAGCTACTCTGTCCCCAACTGATCAAAGAATAAGGTTGAGTAAGGTTGGCTTCGGTAGAAAGGCTGTCCAGCAACCACCAACGACACTGGGTCCCCGCTTGCGCGGGGGCGACATGGTTAAACGGACGAATCGTCCAGTAATACCAAGACATGATTCCAAAAATCGAATCAACATGAACATCCACATCCAGAACGGCCGCCTGATCGATCCAGCCAGCGGCACCGACGCCGTCACCGACCTCTACCTCGCCGCCGGCAGGATCGCCGCCATCGGCGCCGCGCCGGCCGGTTTCCGCGCCGAGCGCAGCATCGATGCGCGCGGCCTGGTGGTGGCGCCCGGCCTGGTCGATCTGTCCGTGCGCCTGCGCGAGCCGGGCTACGAATACAAGGCGACATTGGAGTCGGAAATGCGGGCAGCGCTGCAGGGTGGCGTCACCAGCCTGGTTTGCCCGCCGGATACCGATCCGGTGCTGGACGAGCCGGGGCTGGTGGAAATGCTGAAGCACCGCGCCAAGACGCTGAACCAGGCGCGCGTCTACCCGCTGGGCGCGCTTACCGTCGGCCTGAAGGGCGAGAAGCTGACCGAGATGGCGGAACTGAGCGAAGCCGGCTGCGTCGGCTTTGCGCAGGCCGAGCAGCCGGTCACCGACACTACGGTGCTGCTGCGCGCGCTGCAATACGCGCAGACCTTCGGTTACACGGTGTGGCTGCGGCCGCAGGATCCTTACCTCGGCCGCGGCGGCATCGCCCACAGCGGCCCGGTGGCATCGCGCCTGGGGCTGGCCGGGGTGCCGGTGATGGCGGAAACCATCGCGCTGCACACGATCATCGAACTGATGCGCGCTTCCGGCGCGCGCGTGCACCTGTGCCGGATTTCGTCGGCGGCCGGGGTCGAGCTGGTGCGCGCCGCCAAGCGGGAGGGTTTGCCGCTAACCTGCGACGTCGGCGTCCACCACGTCCACCTGACGGAGATGGACATCGGCTACTTCGATTCCAACGCGCGCGTGACGCCGCCGTTCCGCGCCCAACGCGACCGCGAAGCGCTCCGCGCCGGACTGGCCGATGGCACCATCGACGCCATCTGTTCCGACCACACGCCGGTCGATGACGATGAAAAGCTGCGCCCGTTCGGCGAAGCCTCGCCTGGCGCCACCGGGCTGGAACTGCTGCTGGCGCTGACCTTGAAATGGGCCGCCGAAACCGGTGCGCCGCTGCCGCACGCGCTGGCCAAGATCAGCAGCGACGCCGCGCGCGTCGCCGGTCTGCCGGGCGGCCGGCTGGAAGCCGGGGCCGTCGCCGACATGTGCCTGTTCGACACCGATGCGCGCTGGACGGTGACGCCGGCAGCGCTGGCCAGCCAGGGCAAGCACACGCCATTCCTCGGCTATGAACTCGCCGGTCGCGTGCGCGCCACCCTGATCGACGGCCAGCTCGCCTATGAAGCGCAGCGGTGACGGCCGCCGCGGTGCCGACCAGGACCTGGTGGATGTAGATTTTTTGGGAGTATGGCTAAAAACCATGCATTTTCCGCAGGAAAAATGAGCGGCTTGAAAAATACACTGGTCGGTATATGAATCCCTACGGCGGCCTTGCTCCATGATCGTCTTCAAGCTGCTGCGCGTGATCCTGCATCTGCTGGTCGGCCTGTCGATCTGCGCGCTGGCGTTTCCGCGCAGCGACCGCGCCAGGCGCGAGCGCCATATCCGCGGCTGGTCGGCCCGCTTGCTGCGGCTCTGCGGCGTTCAACTGGAAGTGCGGGATGCCGGCGGCGTGGCCGACACCCAGGCGGCGCTGGTGGTCGCCAACCACGTTTCCTGGCTTGATGTGTTCGTCATCAACGCGGTGGCGCCGTGCCGCTTCGTTGCCAAATCCGACATCCGCGGCTGGCCGCTGATCGGCCGGCTGTGCCAGCAGGCCGGCACGGTCTTCATCGCGCGTGGCCGCCCGCGCGACGTGCGCCGCATCTATCAGGGACTGGTGGAAGACCTGCGCAGCGGCGAACGGATTGCCTTCTTCCCGGAAGGCACCACCGCTAGCCAGGGCAGCCTGCTGCCGTTCCATGCCAACCTGTTCGAGGCCGCGGTCGACAACGCGCCGGTGCAGCCGTACGCGCTGTGCTACTTCGACCACGCCGGCCGTCCGCACGGCGCGGTCGATTTCGTCGGCGAGACCACGTTCGCGCAAAGCATGATCGCGATCCTGAAGAGCGGCGGCGTCAGGGCCGAGCTGGTGCGGCTGCCGATGCTCGATAGCACCGCCACCGACCGCCGCCAGCTGGCGCTTGCCGCTCATGCGGCAATTGCGGCCGCGCTTGCGCCGGCGGATGTGGCGGTGGCCGATGTCCAGGATCGCGCGGCGACGCAGGACGACCAGCAGGGCGTCGACGCGCCGGCGGCGGCATCAGCCGGCGGCTGAGGCGCCGCCGTTCGGCGGCCGGTACTGCGGACAGTCTACCTGCAGCACCTGGCGATCATGCAGCCGTAGCGCCGTCAGCCGGCCGCCCCAGACGCAGCCGGTATCGAGCGCGATCAGGTTCGGGCGCAGCATCAGCCCCAGCGTCGACCAGTGGCCGAATACGACGGTGACATCCGCGGTTTGCCGGCGCGGCACTTCGAACCACGGCATGAAGCCGGGCGGCGCCGCATCCAGCCCTTCCTTGGCGGCGAATTCCATTTCGCCGTCGGCGCTGCAGAAGCGCAGCCGGGTCAGGCCGTTGACGACGCAGCGCAAGCGCGCGCTGCCCTGCAGTGCATCGTCCCAGCGCAACGGCATGTTGCCATACATCTCGCGCAGGAAATCGACCCAGCCCGGACCGCGCAGCGCGCTTTCCACCTCGCCGGCCAGTGCCCGCGTCTGCTGCGCGCTCCATTGCGGCAGCACGCCGGCGTGCACCAGCAGGTGGCCGTCGGCCCAGTGCGCCAGCGGCTGATGGCGCAGCCAGTCGAGCAGTTCGTCGCGGTCCGGCGCCGCCAGGATTTCCGCCATCGTGTCGGAGCGATGCAGGCCGCGGATGCCGTGCGCGACCGCCAGCAGGTGCAGATCGTGGTTGCCGAGCACGACGGTGGCGCGCGTGCCGAGCGCCATCACCTGCCGCAGCGTCGCCAGCGATTGCGGGCCACGGTTGACCAGATCGCCGGCAAACCAGAGCCGGGCGCCGGGATCGGCGGCTTCGATGCGCTCCAGCAGCGCCTGCAGGCTGGCGTGGCAACCCTGCAGGTCACCGATCGCATAGGTGGGCATGACGGAAAACGGAGAATGGACGATGGCGCCATTGTAGTGGCAGGGGCCATGCCGCCGTCCATGCCCTCCGGAAGGAAACGGCCCTGCCATTGTTTCATTTAGAATGTCAGGCTGTCACATCTCGGAGGCAATCGAGGAACGCAACATGATATTGGTCACTGGAGGCGCCGGCTTCATCGGCTCGAATTTCGTGCTTGACTGGCTGGCGCAGAGCGACGAAGCGGTGGTGAATGTCGACAAGCTGACCTATGCCGGCAACCTGAACAACCTCGCCAGCCTGCGCGGTGACGGCCGCCACCTGTTCGTACAGGCCGACATCTGCGACGGTGCGCGGATGGCCGAACTGCTGGCCATGCATCAACCGCGCGCGATCGTGCATTTCGCCGCCGAAAGCCACGTCGACCGCTCGATCCTCGGCCCGGCCGCCTTCGTCACGACCAATATCAACGGCACCTTCAGCCTGCTGGAAGCGGCGCGCGGTCACTGGGACGGGCTGGACGACGCCGGGCGGCGCGCTTTCCGCTTCCTGCACGTTTCCACCGACGAAGTCTACGGCACGCTCGGCCCCGACGATGCGCCGTTCTCCGAAACCACGCCGTATGCACCCAACAGCCCGTATTCGGCCTCGAAGGCGGCGGCCGACCACCTGGTACGCGCCTACCACCACACCTACGGCCTGCCGACGCTGACCACCAATTGCTCGAACAATTACGGCCCTTTCCATTTCCCGGAAAAGCTGATCCCGCTGACGATCGCCAATGCGCTCGCCGGCAAGCCGCTGCCGATCTATGGCGACGGCCGACAGGTGCGCGACTGGCTCTATGTGAGCGACCACTGCGCCGCGATACGCCGGGTACTGGAAGCGGGGCGGCCCGGTGAAACCTACAATATTGGCGGCTGGAACGAAATGACCAATCTGCAAGTCGTACATACCTTGTGCGACATATTGGACCAGACGGCGCCGGCCGCCGCCTCGTATCGCCGGCTGATTACCTATGTCACCGATCGCCCGGGCCACGACCGCCGCTATGCGATCGATGCCCGCAAGATCGAGCGCGAATTGGGCTGGAAGCCGGCGGAGACTTTCGCCAGCGGCATCGAAAAGACCGTGCAGTGGTATCTGGCGCACCAGGACTGGGTGCGCGACGTGCAGTCGGGCGACTATCTGAAGTGGATGGCAACCCAGTACGGCGCCGGAGAGACCGCCCAGGCATAGACTGCGGTGCCGGGATGATGCTTATACTCCCGGTGATGATAGTCTGTGCCGAGCACGGATATTAACAAATTTGAATATACTCCCATATGTCTGGCTCCCGTAAAGGCATCATCCTGGCCGGCGGTTCCGGTACGCGGCTGTATCCGGTGACGATGTCGGTCTCCAAGCAGCTGCTGCCGGTGTACGACAAGCCGATGATCTACTACCCGCTGACTACCCTGATGCTGGCCGGGATCCGCGACATCCTGATCATCTCCACTCCGCAGGACACGCCGCGCTTTTCCGAGCTGCTGGGGGATGGCAGCCAGTGGGGGCTGAACCTGAGCTACGCGGTGCAGCCGTCGCCGGACGGCCTGGCACAGGCCTTCATCATCGGCCGCGGATTCGTCGACCATGCGCCCTCGGCGCTGATTTTGGGCGATAACATCTTCTATGGCGGCAGCTTTGAGCGGAATCTGATGCACGCCTCCGCCCGCCGCGAGGGTGCGACGGTGTTTGCCTACCACGTGCAGGACCCGCAGCGCTACGGCGTGGTCGAATTCAATCGCGACGGCCGCGTGCTGTCGCTCGAAGAAAAACCACAGGCGCCCAAATCGAACTACGCCGTCACCGGCCTGTACTTCTACGATACCGACGTCTGCGACATCGCTACCGAGGTGCAGCCGTCCGTGCGCGGCGAACTGGAGATTACCGACGTCAACCGCGCCTATCTGGAGCGTGGCAAGCTGACGGTCGAGTTGATGGGGCGCGGCATGGCTTGGCTGGACACCGGCACACACGAATCATTGATGGAAGCCGGTTCATTCATTGCAACTATTGAGAAGCGCCAAGGTCTGAAAATCGCCTGCCCGGAGGAAATTGCCTACCGGAAGCGCTATATCGATGCAGTCCAGGTGGAAAAATTGGCGCAGCCGCTCAAGAAAAACGCTTACGGACAATATCTCCTGCGCATGCTATCGGAGCAGATTTTCAGAAAATGAAGGCAATCCCAACCGCGCTTCCCGAGGTATTGATCGTCGAGCCGGACGTCGTGTCCGACGCGCGCGGCTGTTTCTGGGAAAGCTACAATGCGCGCCGCTTTTTCGAGGCGACCGGATTCCAGCCGGAATTCGTCCAGGACAATCACACTCAATCGGTGCGTGGCGCGCTGCACGGCCTGCACTATCAGATCCGGCAGCCGCAGGGCAAGCTGGTGCGCGTGGTGGCCGGCGAGATATTTGACGTCAGCGTCGATGTTCGTCGCAGCTCGCCCACCTTCGGGCGCTGGGTCGGGATACACCTTTCCGCCGCCAACCGGCGCCAAGTGTGGATGCCGGCGGGCTTCGCCCATGGTTTTTCGGTGCTCAGCGAGCGTGCCGAAGTGCTGTACAAGGTTACCGACTTCTGGGCGCCGGATTACGAGCGCCGCATACTGTGGAGCGACCCGGAGATCGGTATCGACTGGCCGCAGGGCGCGGCGCCCCTGCTGTCGGCGAAGGATGCCGCCGCGCCGCTACTGCGGGACGCCGAGGCCTTTGCATGAAAATCCTGCTCACCGGCCGGACCGGCCAGGTCGGCTACGAACTTGAGCGCAGCCTGCAGGGGTTGGGCAGCATCGTCGCGCTCGACCGCGCCCAGCTCGACCTGTCGGATCCGGCGCGCATACGCGAAGTGCTGCGCGCCATCCGGCCGGCGCTGATCGTCAATGCCGCCGCCTATACCGCGGTCGATCAGGCCGAAAGCGAATTCGATCTGGCCTGGCGCATCAACGCCGAAGCACCGGCCGTGCTGGCCGAGGAGGCGCGAGCGCTGGGCGCAGCGATGATCCATTATTCGACCGAGCATGTGTTCGACGGCACCAAGGCCACGCCGTATGTCGAGGACGATGCGCCGTGTCCGGTCAATGCCTACGGACGCAGCAAGCTGGCCGGCGAACAGGCGGTCCAGACGGCCGGTATTCCTTATCTGATCTTCCGTACCAGCTGGGTATATGGATTGCGCCGCCGGAATTTCCTGACGACGGTGTTGCGGCTGGCGCAGGAAAGCGACGAATTACGCATGGTCGATGATCAGTACGGTGCGCCGACCTGGTGCCGCACGATTGCCGATATCACCGCTCACGTGATCGCCGCCGGTTGCCAGAGTGCTAATGATAATGCGACTGCCGACATTGCCTCACGTATAATGTGCGAGGCTTGGCCGCTCCGGTCCGGCATCTATCATCTCGCAGCCCAGGGGCGGACCACGCGCTATCAGTTCGCCAAAACCATACTGGGACATCCCTCCGTCGCTAAAAAATCCACCGTGACCGCAATCGGGGCGCGCGAACTGTCGTTGCCGGCCCGGCGGCCGACCAATTCGATGTTGTCCTGCGAACGCCTGAAGCAAGCCTTTTGTGATTTGCCAGACTGGAAAGGGGCGCTGGAGTTGTGCCAAAACCGGTGAATCTAGCAGCTGGGCCGATCGCTCGTGGAGGTGCCGTGCGCGGATAGCGGTGCCGGATGCAGGCGTTTACGAAAATTTATTGCAATCGACAACACATGAATGACGATAAGCAGCCAATACCGGAGCAATTAACGCAACTGCTCTCAAGACTGGAAAAGCGCACCGCCCTGATCGGTATCGTAGGGCTCGGCTACGTCGGGCTACCGCTGATGCTGCGCTACGTCGATGTCGGCTTCAAGGTGCTCGGCATCGACATCGATACCGACAAGGTGGGCCGGCTGAACCAGGGGCAAAGCTATATCGAACATATCTCGGCTGACTCGATCGCCGACGCTTGCAGTCGCGGCTTCGAGGCGACGACGGACTTTGCCAGGGCTGCCGAGGCGGACGCGCTGATCATTTGCGTACCGACACCGCTGAACGCTTATCGTGAGCCGGACTTGAGCTTCGTGCTCAACACGGTCGATGCCTTGCTGCCGTATATCCGTCCGGGCCAGGTGATATCACTGGAAAGCACGACTTATCCCGGTACCACCGACGAGGAACTCAAGCCGCGCCTAGAATCGCGTGGCTTGCAGGTCGGCGCCGACGTCTTCCTGGTGTATTCGCCCGAGCGCGAAGACCCGGGCAACCTGAAATTCGAAACCCGCACCATCCCCAAGATCTGTGGTGGTACCACGCCCGCCTGCCAGCAGGCCGGCATCGCCCTTTACGGGGCGGCCATCGACCGCATCGTACCCGTCAATTCGACGCGGGCCGCGGAACTGACCAAGCTGTTGGAAAACATCCATCGCGCCGTGAATATCGGCCTGGTCAACGAGATGAAGATCATCGCCGACAAGATGGATATCGACATCCATGAAGTAATCCGGGCGGCCGCCACCAAGCCGTTCGGCTTCACCGCATACTACCCGGGACCAGGACTGGGTGGACATTGCATTCCGATCGACCCGTTCTACCTGACCTGGAAGGCTCGCGAGTACGGGGTGCATACTCGTTTCATTGAATTGGCCGGCGAAATCAACAGCGATATGCCGCATTGGGTGGTCAGCAAGGTAACCGATGCCCTCAACGATCGCGGTCGCTCGGTCAAGGGCAGCAAGGTGCTGGTGCTCGGTATTGCCTATAAGAAAAACGTCGACGACATGCGCGAATCGCCTTCGGTGGACCTGATGGAAATCTTGCGCGACAAGGGGGCGGAAATCGCCTATTCGGATCCTCATGTGCCGGTATTTCCGAAAATGCGTGAACATTACTTCGATCTAAAGAGTGTACCGTTGGACGCCGCGTCGATCGCCTCCTACGATCTGCTGCTGCTGGCAACCAATCATGACGCCTTCGACTACGACCTAATCCGCGAGCACGCACGCCTGATTGTCGATACGCGTGGCGTCTATCTGGATCCGCTGCCGAATGTTGTCAAAGCATAAGAATTTGAAAGGCCTACCGATGCGTAGTTTTCCTCCCGCCATCACCGATCGCAAGATCCGCTTCGCCCTGGTCGGTTGCGGCCGTATCGCGCAAAACCATTTCGCTGCTATCCGCCAGCATGGAAGCCGCTGCGAACTGGCCGGCGTCTGCGACGTCGATCCACAAGCGCTCAAGAGCGCCGTCGCCACCACCGGAGCACAGCCCTACAATAGCCTGAAGGAAATGCTGGCTGGCTGCGATGCCGATGCCTTCGTGCTGACAACGCCATCGGGACTGCATTCGGAACAGGCAATCGAGATCGCCCACGCAGGGCGTCATGTTGTTACCGAAAAGCCGATGGCAACCCGCTGGGAGGACGCCAAGCACATGCTGACGGCCTGTGACGCCGCCCGGGTACGGCTATTCGTCGTCAAGCAAAATCGCCGCAACGCCACCTTGCAGCTGCTGAAGCGGGCGGTCGAGAAGGGCCGTTTCGGTCGCATCTACATGGTCAATCTCAACGTGTTCTGGACCCGTCCGCAGGAATACTACGACAGCGCGAAATGGCGCGGCATCTGGGAATTCGACGGCGGCGCCTTCATGAACCAGGCCAGCCATTACATCGATCTGATCGACTGGATCATCGGCCCGGTCGAAAGCCTGCATGCCTATACCGGCACGCTGGCGCGCGACATCGAAGTGGAGGACAGCGGCGTCATGAGCGTGCGCTGGCGTAACGGTGCACTCGGCTCGGTCAACGTGACCATGCTGACCTATCCTAAAAACTTGGAGGGCAGCATCACGATCCTTGGTGAAAAGGGTACGGTACGCATCGGCGGCGTCGCGGTCAACGAGATCCAGCACTGGGAATTCGCCGAGCCGGACGAGGACGACGAAAAGATCGAGAATGCCAGTTACCAGACCACCTCGGTCTACGGCTTCGGCCATCCGCTGTACTACGACAACGTGATCCAGGTGCTGCGCGGCGAGGCCGAGCCCGAAACCGACGGCCGCGAAGGGCTGAAGTCGATGGAGGTCTTGATCGCCGCCTACCTGTCGGCGCGTGACGGCAAGCGCGTCGCGCTGCCACTGGAATACTGAGATGACGGTCAGCATTCATCCCAGCGCGATCGTCGACGACGGCGCCGTGATCGGCGACGGCAGCCGTATCTGGCATTTCGTGCACGTCTGCGGCGGCGCGCGCATCGGTTCCGGTTGCTCGCTGGGCCAGAACGTATTCGTCGGCAACGACGTGGTCATCGGCAGCAATGTCAAGATCCAGAACAATGTGTCGGTGTACGACGCTGTCACCATCGAAGACGACGTGTTCTGCGGTCCCAGCATGGTGTTTACCAACGTCTACAACCCGCGCTCGGCGGTGGCGCGCAAGAACGAATACCGCCAGACGCTGGTGCGGCGCGGCGCCACGCTGGGCGCCAACTGCACCATCGTCTGCGGTGTCACGATCGGCCAGTATGCGTTCGTCGCAGCGGGGGCGGTGATCAACCGCGACGTGCCGGATTTCGCCTTGATGGCCGGCGTGCCGGCGGCCCGTATCGGCTGGATGAGCCGCTTCGGCGAACGGCTGGACCTGCCGCTCGACGGCGACGGCGAAGCCGCGTGCGAACACACCGGCGATCGTTACACTCTCACGAACGGCGTCTGCACGCTGAACCAACACCAAGATTAAGCGCACATCATGGAATTCATTGACCTCAAGACGCAGTACCAAGCTCTGCGCGAGAACATTCAGGCCCGCATGCAGACCGTGCTCGATCATGGTCGCTACATCATGGGGCCGGAAGTCAATGAACTGGAGGAGCGCCTCGCCGCCTACACCGGTGCGAAGCACTGCATCACGGTCGCCTCCGGTACCGAAGCCTTGCTGATGGCGCTGATGGCGCTCGACGTCCGCCCCGGCGACGAAGTCATCACCACTCCGTTTTCCTTCATCGCCACCGCCGAAGTCATCGTGTTGCTGGGCGCCAAGCCGGTGTTCGTCGACATCGAGCCGGACACCTGCAACATCAATGCTTCCTTGATAGAAGCGGCGATCACAGCGCGCACGAGAGCGATCATGCCGGTGTCGCTGTATGGCCAGCCGGCCGACATGGACGAGATCAACGTCATCGCCGCCCGGCACGGATTGGCGGTGATCGAGGACGCCGCGCAGAGTTTTGGCGCGACCTACAAGGGACGGAAAAGCTGCAATTTGTCGACCATCGGCTGCACCAGTTTTTTCCCAAGCAAGCCGCTCGGCTGCTATGGTGACGGCGGCGCGATATTCACCAGCGACGATGCGCTGGCCCAGGCACTGCGCGAGATTCGCGTGCACGGCCAGTCCAAACGCTACGTCCACACCCGCATCGGTGTCGGCGGTCGCATGGACACTCTGCAATGCGCAGTGGTGCTGGCCAAGCTCGAGCGCTTCGAGTGGGAAGTCGAGCAGCGCCTGCGGCTCGGCGCGCGTTACAACGAATTGCTGGCAAACCGGGTCGGCATCGTGGCGCAACGCCCAGACCGCACCAGTGTCTTCGCCCAATATACGGTCATCATTGAAAATCGCGACCAGATCCAGAATGTTCTGAAAGAGGCGGGTGTTCCGACGGCGGTGCACTATCCGGTGCCCATGCATCAGCAACCGGCCTATCGGGCGCTTTGCGGTGATGGAGATTTCCCGGTGTCGGTGGCGCGTGCGCAATCGGTGATGAGCCT
The DNA here is from genome assembly GCA_049683695.1 of Burkholderiaceae bacterium. Classification (GTDB taxonomy): domain Bacteria; phylum Pseudomonadota; class Gammaproteobacteria; order Burkholderiales; family Burkholderiaceae_D; genus DATJCV01. The sequence goes on along the minus strand of JBAUJK010000234.1, from coordinate 17,173 downwards.
GCCTTTCAGTCCTGATCTCGGTGAGGAGTCCCAATCGTTGATCGTTAGCCGGTTGCTGGCGGCTGTCGGGTAAGGCCGGCGCCGCCGCACAAGGTTGTGCAAGTCATTACCGTATTCGGCTTCGGCATGGCTGGCGGCGAATCGGGAAACTTCGTTTGCCCGCCTTATGAAATCTGAAAGCAGGGGGCAAGGTCCTGTTGCGGCCAAGGTCTCGGCCTGCCGCTGCCAGTGCTGCAACGTCGCCGGCAGAGCATGAGAAGCGCGACAAATCATATGAAACAACTGCTGCCGAAATCCGGTTTCGCAAGAAACGCGCTCATCATTCTGAGCGGTTCGGCACTGGCGCAAGCAATCCCGATCGTCGTTTCACCGATCCTGACGAGGCTGTATACGCCCTCCGATTTCGGCCTGTTGGCTCTCTACACGGCGGTGGTGTCCATACTGGCGGCAGCGGCAACCGGCCGCTACGAAGCGGCAGTGATGCTGCCCGAGGAATCGCGTGACGCCCAGCAAGTGGTTGCCCTTTCCGCCATTACCGGCTTGCTGATCTGCTGCCTGCTGCTGCTATTGGTGGCGGTTCTCAACGCCGAAATCAGTGCTCTGCTCTCAGCTCCTCATATTTCGAACTGGCTGTATCTGGCGCCGGTGTCGATCATGCTGATCGGGACCTATCAAACCTTGAACTATTGGCTGATACGTCAAAAGGAGTTCAGGAAGTCCGCGGTAAACAAGCTGAGCCAAACCAGTTTTACGGTGATCCCATCGATCCTGATGGGGGCGCTGCAGATGCCGGGCGGTTTGCTGGTCGGGTACATAACGGGCTGGCTCGCGGGTAATTTGACCGGCTATCGGCAAGCAAGGCGTACCGGGTTTGCGCCGAAAAACGTCGACTGGACAGGAATCAAGATCAATGCGGTGCGCTATCAGGACATGCCAAAATACAGTGCGTTGCCGGCCTTGCTGGACGGCGCCAGCCTAGCGATCCCGGTGATATTGGTCAACAGTTTTTTTCTCGGCGCGGCGGCAGGTTTCTTCGCGCTGACGCGCCAAGTGATCCTGGGGCCGCTGTCGCTGATTTCGACCTCGGTTTCCCAGGTGCTGTTTCAGCATGTGGTGGAAAAAAAGAACCAGGGCTTGCCGCTGTTGCCGGAGGTAGCCGGCATCATGTGGCGCCTGGCTGCGCTTGCCGTTGCGCTGGCGCTTCTCGCCATCCTCGGCGCCCCGGAGTTTTTTGCCCTGGTTTTTGGAGAAGAATGGCGCGTTGCCGGAGACTATGCGCGCATCTTGGCATGCGCCTACGCGATACGATTCGTGGTGTCGCCCTTGAGCGTGGTATTTCTGGCGCTAGAGCGCGTCAAGCTGGGCAGCATGTGGCAAATCCTTTATTTCGTTGTCTTGCTGCCGCTTTTTTTTCTTGGGCATGTTTCCATACAGCAGTTTCTGTTCATTTATGCCGGCTTGGAAATAGCGGTCTATCTGATTTATCTGGGGATGGTACTGCACATTGTCCGCGCGTACGACCGCGACCTCATTGATAATAGAGTAGGTCAATCATAAATGTGTGGAATTTCCGGAATCATCCGCAAGACCGCGAAGCTCGAACTGCGAGGCACGATCGAAGCCATCACCGATGCCATAAAACATCGTGGCCCCGACGGCCATGGCTATTACATCGACAATGACCTTGCCTTCGGCCATCGTCGGCTGGCAATTATCGATCTGACCGAACATGGGCATCAACCGATGCGCTATGCCGACGGTAAATACGTCATCACCTATAACGGCGAGATTTACAACTATCTCGAAATCCGGGCTGAGCTGGAGCAGCTAGGTCATACCTTCCACTCGCAATCTGATACGGAGGTGATCCTGGCCGCCTATCAGCAATGGGGCGAGGCATGCGTGACGCGCTTTAACGGCATGTGGGCGTTCGCCTTGCATGACGTCGAGCGCAACATGGTTTTCTGTTCCAGGGACCGATTCGGCGTCAAGCCGTTCTATTACACCGATACGCAAACGGAGTTTGCCTTCGGGTCCGAAATCAAGCAGCTGCTGGGTTTTCTGCCCGTGCGCAAGGCGAACCGCGATGTCCTGCTGAACTTCCTCGTGACGGGCTTGACCGATCACATCGAAGAAACCTTCTTCGCCGGAGTGCGTCAGCTTCCCGGCGGCCATAATCTCAGTTTCGATCTCGGCCGCAAGATCTACACGGTTACCCGCTACTACCAAATCAGGCGCGACCCGGCCATGGAAACTGCCAGCCTAGAGCAAGCCGAGGCGGCGTTCAAGGAGGTTTTTACCAGCGGCATTGCGCTGCGCCTGAGGTCCGATGTCAAGGTCGGCACCTGTTTGAGTGGCGGACTCGACAGCTCCAGTATCGCCACCCTGGCGGCGCAAATGTACAGTGGAAAAACGGGCGAGCCGTTCTGCGCGATTACGGCCGTCAGCACCCAGGCCAGCAACGACGAGTCACAGTTCGCGAAAATTGTCGCCGAGCACGGCGGCATGCGGCAGATCACGATAGCGCCCAGTTACGAGCAATTCGCCGAGCATCTGGAGCGGATCGTCGCAACGCAGGAAGAACCGTTCGGTAGCCCCTCGATCATCATGCAGTATTTCGTGATGCAGGCCGCGCGCGCAAACGGGATTCCGGTCCTGCTCGATGGCCAAGGCGGCGATGAAACGCTGCTGGGATACCCGATCTACCACGGTGCATATATCGCTTCCATGTTCCGCCGCGACGGACTGCGGGCGGCGCTCACGGCACTGCGCGATTCCGGAAGCCGCTCGCCTGAAGGTATGTTGACCATTGTCAAATATCTTCTCGGTACTGTCAGTGCCAAAGCACGCTACCGGCTGTATCGGCAACGCCATCGCTATTTGAAAAACATCCCGCCGTTGCCGCAAGGCTTGCGCGATTTCGCCAGGGCGGCTTTGGACCTACAGCGCTTGCAGGACTTGGAAATTATGCAAACCAATTTGCCGGTGTTGCTGCGCTACGAGGACAAGAATTCGATGGCGCATTCGGTTGAAACGCGTCTGCCATTTCTGGATTACCGCACGCTGGAGTTGTCGCTTTCCTTGCCGGGGCGCTTCAAGATGCGCGAAGGATGGACTAAATGGATTTTGCGCAAAATCATGTCCGGCCGGATGCCGGACAGTATCGTATGGCGGAAAAACAAATTCGGGTTCGAAGCGCCGGAGCAGCAATGGCTGTCTCGGCATGACGGTCAAATGCGTACTGCTATTGCTTCCTCAAGAATACTAGGTGAGCTGTGCGATATGGAGAAGATGGATCACATGCTTGATTCGATGAACCTGCGCACCAAATGGCGCTTGTACAGCATTGCAATGTGGGAGGCCGTTTATAAAACCGCTTAAGCATTCGGCGCCAATTCCGACGCCTTGGAATTTTCTAAAAGGAACAGCCGTGTCCACGCCTTATGCTGTAAAAATCAGAATAGGCGACTTGGCGGCAATACTTTTACTGAAGGTGCTTATCGATATTTCTGCCTATTATGTTCTAGCTGAAAATTTTCAGCCTTACACGCTTCAGCTCAATTTAAACGTCTACAAGCTGATTGAGTCGTATCTGTTGACCTTGGCAGTAGCCATTTTTTTGCCGGCCAGTTCCTCCCGAATTTCAACCATCGGAATTTGGCTGTTGGTGTTGATGTCTCATCTGCCATTACTAACTGTGTTCGCATTGTCGGATTTTTCGCGGGAATGGAGCTATGCCTGCACATTTTTCTGGATAGCGGTATGTTTGATTGTGAATTTTTTGCCTCGCTTTTCTGGAATTCCGGCTTTAAAGCATAAGGGGAATTATTTTTATGCCCTGGTTTTTTCGTCCTACATAGCCTCAACAGCCATTGCATTATTTTTTCTAAGAAATTCTGGTTTTGGAATCAATTTTAATTTAAGTGAGGTTTATGAAGTCCGCTCTCACTTTTCCGAGGGATCGGGAAGCATGGAGCGATATTTGTTGAATGCTGCCGGATTTGTTATTAATCCGGTGCTTTTTGGCATTGGAATGGTGCGACGAAGATATATATTTTTAGTGATGGCAATGTTTTCGCAGGCCGTCATTTTCGGAGTGAACGGATTCAAGATTTATCTTTTTTCCCTGCCTCTAGTATGGTTTATATATTGTCTCCATGAAAGGCATTGGCTTAAATTTAATGTCCTTGCGACCGCACTCAGTTTGCTGGCTGTTTTGAGTATCATTTCTTTTTTTGTGTTAAATGACGTCTGGCTTTCCGGCTTGTTTGCTAATCGGCTATTGGTCTTGCCTGCAGCAATTGGTTATTATCATTTTGATTTTTTTTCGAATAATACGCCGATTTATTTATCACAAAGCATTCTGTCTCCAATGATTGCCAGTCCCTACGGCGAACTTTCTCATTACATAATCTCGGATATATATTTTTCCGATCCATTAAGCATGGCAAATACAGGCATGCTGGGAGATATGTATATGAATTTCAGAATGCCAGGATTGATTGCATTGGCAATTTGTTTTGGCGTTTTACTTGTTCTGGCGGATAGCCTGGCATATAAAAAAGATATAAGACTGGTTGCGGCTGCATTTGCCATGCCCATGCTTGCTCTGGTAAATGGTGCATTTTTGGGTGTGTTTCTTACGGGCGGGATGATTTTTTCTTTCCTTTTAATATATTTGCTGCCTGAAAATAAGTTTCATGAAACAACCTAGCAGAATGATTCTAAATTGAATGTGTACGGATACCTGAGGCGGAGATATTAATGGTTTTGGTGCTTAACCGATAAGAAGGAATAGTGACATGTTTGTAAATAAGAGAGTCTTGGTGTTGGCACCACATACCGATGATGGCGAATTTGGATGTGGAGCGACAATTTCCAAGCTGAGCGGGCAGGGTAGTCAAGTGGTCTATGTCGCTTTTTCCGCGGCTGAACAGTCTGTGCTTCCGCATTTGCCACGAGACATATTGAGGCATGAAGTCAGGGATGCAACCCAGGTCCTAGGCGTAGCGGATTCCGACTGTATTGTTCTGGATTTCGAAGTTCGGCGATTTCCCGAACAGCGACAGCGCATCTTGGATGCGATGATCAAATTGAATCGCGAATTTCAACCCCATGTGGTTTTCCTCCCCAGTCCAAACGATACGCACCAGGACCACGCCGTGATCGCCCATGAAGGCTTCCGGGCCTTTAAGAAAACCACGATGCTGGGCTATGAGGTCCCATGGAATAATCTGGATTTCCGGACTAGTTGTTTCATTAGTTTTGGTGATGTAGATATCGATAAAAAGGTCGAGTCGCTCGCCTGCTATAAGTCGCAGACGCACCGTGACTATGCCTCGGAAGAATATATTCGTAGCCTTGCGGTTACACGAGGAATACAAATCGGGAAAAAATATGCGGAAGCCTTCGAGGTGATTAGATGGGTAATCGACTAAAACATCCGGTGCCGGCGTCGTGGTTGGCCGCTCAATTGGGAGCGGAGTTGAAGGGATCGGATGTGGCAATTGACCATATCGGGTCTTTGGAAAAGCTTGCGAAGAACAGTCTGGCTTTTTCCAAATCCGAGGTCCCTGTTGCCGGCCAGGCTGCTGCCGCTGTTATCGCACCAGCTGCTTTTTTCAATGAAGGTGCGAGCGTCATCGTCAGTACGCGTCCCAGACTGGATTTCGCGCGCGCCTTGCACTGTCTGGAACGGCATGCCGGATTTGTTGGATTTGGCGAGCCGTCGCAAATTCACGAGAGCGTTACCTTTGGGAGAAATGTCGTTATTGGCAACGCTGTCCATATCGGCGCCGGTACCAGAATTTACAACAATGTCGTGATCGCCGATGGCGTCAGAATCGGCCGCGATTGTGTCATCAAATCCTCTACGGTGATCGGTGAAGAAGGCTTTGGTTTTGAGCGGGACGAAGCTGGGGTTCCAATTCGGATCCTGCATCTGGGATCGGTGGTGATCGGCGACAACGTCGAGCTGGGCAGCTTGAATACCGTTTGCCGCGGTACGCTCAATGATACGATCATTGAAAATAACGTCAAGACCGATGACCATGTGCATATTGCGCATAACTGCGTGATTCGAGAAGGCGCACTGCTGACAGCGTGCGTGGAATTGAGTGGCGGCGTCGAGGTGGGGAGAAATGCCTGGTTGGGTCCGAACAGTTCGGTGATCCAGAAAGCAAAAATCGGGGAATCGGGCTTTGTCGGGATTGGCGCGGTAGTTACCCGGGACGTTGAGCCGGGCGTCACTGTAGCCGGAAATCCGGCACGGAATTTGACAAGAAAGACGCAGGTTTAAAGTCGTCGGGCCGCAGCAGGCAGAAAAATGAATGCAAGAGATGTAATAAAAAAGAAGCCGCGAATCGCGATTGTCACCTCAATTCACCCGGATTTTGATGCGCGCATTTGGAAGCATGCGACCTCGTTAGCCCGCAGCGGATATAACATTCATCTGATCTGTCCGTGGGCGGTCGATGAAGGAGCTGTCATCGAGGGAGTAAGTTTTCATCCGTTCGCAAGAGTGATTGAACGCCGGAAGCGCTTCTTTTTAGTGCCCATACGTGTGTGGGGAAAACTCAAGCCCTTGATGGAGACAATCGATATCGTTCATTTCCACGATATCGACTTGTTGCCTTGGATGGCTTTGCTGTGCACCAAAAAGCATGTCGTCTATGACGTCCACGAGAACTATCCCGAGGAAATGTTGATCAAGGAGTGGATTCCGGTTTTGCTGCGTAAACCATTGTCTCGCATTGTCAGTATCGGGCAACGATTCTTGGCGAGCATTATCCGGAATGTCGTGCTGGTGGTTGATTCGCAAGATCCGGATTTTGATCATCCAAGGATCAATAAGGTCCATATCTGGAATTACGCCAGCGTAAAACTGCTGGAAAGCGTCGCTGATGATTATATGGAGCGACAGGAATGCATTATTTTTACGGGTACGCATTATGTAGCGAATGGCAGCTTGTTATTGATGGAAATTATGGAGCGTCTTCATAAGCTACGGCCAGCTTTGAAACTTATGATTACAGACGGCATGTTCTCGCAAGAGGTGTCGCGCGAACTGATGCTGGAAGAAGTTACCAAACGAGGTTTGCAAGACGCGGTGATATTTGTACCGCGCGTGAATTCGCAGGAAATCATGACCGTGCTCAATCGGGCGACTGTAGCAATCGTTCCAGTATTGCGGGTGCCGAAGGCGATTCGAGGGGTGCCGAACAAGCTGTTTGAATATATGGCAGCAGGCCTTCCCGTTGTTTCGAGTGATTTGCCCTATCAAGAAAAGATCATAAAAAATTCGCAGGCCGGCTACTTGGCCCGTCCTGAAGACCCAGATTCATTCGTTGTAGCTATTCAAAAGTTGTTGGATGACAAGGACTTGGCGCTCGATATGGGGAAAAATGGTCAGAAGATTTTCCAGCACAGATATTCATGGGAGGGGCAGTTACCCCGTCTTCTTGCTTTCTATGACGCCATTTTTTTTAAAGAAGCAGGCCGTGCGTGACTTGAGCTCGAACAGAAGGGGTTCGGGCGGAAATGGTGTCAATGCACGGCAAGCTCCGGCTTGCGCCTGTCATATTCAGTGTTTGTGATTTGATGATTTTTATTGGACTATAAAATTCTGTTTATGGCACATCCAAAGGCAGCACCTTATATACATGAGCGGGCCCTGGTGGACGCGGGCGCAGTGATCGGCGCCGGAACCCGCGTTTGGGCATTCGCCCATATATTAGGAGGCGCTCAGCTTGGTGTTGATTGCAATATTTGCGATCACGTATTTATAGAAAATGACGTGATCGTCGGTGATCGCGTGACGGTCAAGTGTGGTGTGCAGTTATGGGATGGGTTAAGGGTGGCGGACGACGTGTTCATTGGGCCCAATGCGACCTTTACCAATGACTTATTCCCGCGCAGCAAGCAATACCCCGAGAAATTCACGCAGACACATATAGAAGCGGGCGCCAGTATCGGCGCCAATGCGACGATTCTGGCCGGCGTGTGTATCGGGAAACGGGCGATGGTCGGTGCCGGCGCAGTCGTGACCGAAGACGTACCAGCAGGGGCAGTGGTGGTCGGTAACCCGGCGCGCGTCATTCGATTTCAGGATTAAACATGGCGTTAGACGACTGCAGGATTATCGAGCTGCCGAAAATCAGCGACCCGCGCGGGAACCTGACGTTCATCGAGGGGGGCAATCATATTCCCTTCGAAATCCGGCGCGTGTATTACCTCTACGACGTGCCGGGCGGTGCCGAGCGCGGCGCGCATGGACACAGGCAGTTGCAGCAACTGGTCGTGGCGATGTCGGGTAGTTTCGACGTGGTTCTCGACGATGGTTTGCATAAAAAGACATTTCACATGAATCGTTCCTATTACGGCTTGTACGTCAGTCCCATGATGTGGCGCGACGTCACCAATATTTCATCGGGCGCGGTGTGCATGGTCCTGGCGTCGGAGCCTTATGACGAAAAGGATTATTTTCGCGATTATTCCGAGTTTCTGAGCGCGGTCCGGAGGCAGGCGCAATGAATATTCCATTTCTGGACATCGGTGCGGCGTATCGGGAACTGCAGCAGGAAATCGACGCGGCGGTACAGCGGGTGCTGCAATCGGGCTGGTACATCTTGGGTGAGGAAGTCGAGCGCTTCGAGGCAGAATTTGCCGCCTATTGCGGCGTGCGCCATTGCATCGGTGTCGGCAACGGCCTGGATGCGCTGCACCTGATCCTGCGTGCTTATGAAATCGGTGAGGGCGATGAAGTGATCGTGCCTTCGCATACCTTCATCGCGACCTGGCTGGCGGTGTCGTTTGCGGGCGCCACGCCGGTGCCGGTCGAGCCTGCCGACGACGGCACCTACAATATTTCGCCGGCGTTGATCGAGGCCGCGATCACGCCGCGCACCAAGGCCATCATGCCAGTGCATTTGTATGGACAGCCGGCGAACATGGATCCCATCAATGCCATCGCCAAGAAGCATGGCTTGAAAGTAATTGAGGACGCGGCTCAGGCGCATGGCGGGCGCTACCAGAACCGGCGCGCGGGAAGCTTGGGCGATGCGGCCGGATTCAGTTTTTATCCGGGGAAGAATCTGGGGGCGATGGGTGATGGCGGCGCCATCACCACCGACGATACCGATTTGGCCGAACGCATGAAGGCACTGCGCAACTACGGGTCGTTTGTTAAGTACGCGCATGTGATGAAGGGCTTCAATAGTCGCCTCGATCCGATCCAGGCAGCGGTATTGCGGGTCAAACTGAAGTACCTGGACCAATGGAATGCGCGGCGGATTTCGATCGCCGCGCGCTACACGGATTTGTTGCGGGACAGTGGCGTGACGTTGCCGTCGGTGCCGGATCAGGTGCAGTCCGCGTTCCATCTTTTCGTGATCCGCAGCGCACGGCGTGACTCCTTGCAGGTCGCTTTGAAGCAGGGCGGTGTCGAGACCCTGATCCACTATCCGACGCCGCCGCATCTGCAAGGCGCGTATCAGGAGCAGGGATATGCGCGCCGCTCGCTTCCGTTGGCCGAGCGGCTGGCCGATGAAGTGCTCAGTCTGCCGATCGGGCCGCATTTGGAGGAAGGTATGGTCGACGCCGTAGCCGAACTGATCCGCGCGCATCGCTAACTGCGCCGCGCGGCGGTACGAACTTTATGGATTGTTAATGCTCATAAGATGACTTGTGGCAATTTCGGCATGCATACTCCTGCATGGCCTTGGTTTTCTCGCCGATGAAATAAAGGGTTGCTTGATATACTCCGTCGGTCCGCGGAAGGCTGAAGTCCTGTAATCAAATTCATACTCTCCTAGACGGTCAGGCCGCACATCAAATCGCGGTCCCAGCCTTCCGGAGCTTGTTTAATCATCCATGAAAATTTTGTATTTGACCCAAGTGTTCGAGGTCGGCACCGATCCAGGCTCCGAACGGCATTTCTTTTTTTGTAAATACCTCGTTCGTCGCGGACACTCGGCGGCCGCGATCACCAGCAACGTCGATTACAAGAAAGCCAGCGTTCGCATCCCCGGCAGCAAAGGAACGGTGACGCGCCATATCGACGGCGTCGACGTCCATTATGTGTATTCCTACCCGCATTTCAGAGGGAGCCTGTTCCGACGTTTCATTTACTTCGTCACGTATTTTTTTTCGTCGATCGCGCAAATCTTCAAGACCGACAAGCCGGATGTGGTCTATGCGGTTTCGACGCCGCTGACGGTAGGGCTGTTGGGTTATGTGCTGTCACGGCTACGTGGCGTACCTTTTGTGTTCGAAGTCACCGACGTTTGGCCGGATGCAGCCGTCGCCTGCGGCATCATCAAGAACCGTACGGTAATACGCTTGGCCAAGTGGCTGGAGATGTTTTGTTATCGAAAAGCCGCACACATCGTTGCGCTGACTCACGGCATCCGTGAAAACATCCTGGCCAAGGGGATTCCGCCTCAAAAAGTCTCGGTCATTACGAACGGCGTCGATTTTTCCTTGTTTCGCCTCGCGGATGACCCGGCGAGCAGAACCCGGATCCGGGAGGAACAGGGGTATGCCGACCGCTTCGTTGCCATGTATATGGGTGCCCACGGCGCTTACAATGCGCTGGATACCATCATCGATGCCGCCATTGTCCTGAAAGAGGACCCGCGTTTCCTGTTTGTCCTGGTCGGCGACGGCGACGCCAAGGCTCCGCTGCAAAAGCGGGTCGCCGAGCATGGCTTGACGAATGTCAGATTCCTTTCTCCGATCCCACGCACCGATTCGCCTGCGGTATTAAGCTCTGCGGACGCGTTTTTATTGCCGAATCGGAAGGGAGAATTTTTTACCGGCAATCTGCCGAACAAGCTGTTTGATTTTCTCGCTGCCGCTAGGCCGGTCGTCGTCGCTGGCAGCGGTGAAACCGCCGCCGCCATCGAACGCGCCGATTGCGGAATCGTGGTGGAGGCGGAGGATGGAAAGGCAATGGCCGCCGCCCTGCGCCAATTGGCGGATTCGTCGGAAGAAGACAGGATAAGACTAGGACAGGCGGGGAAAAAATACGTGACCGATCATTACGATCGGGAAGTGCTGAGCCGAAAATTCCTGGATATCGTCCAGGATGCGGCAGCGCTGAAAAAAGCGGCCTGATACGGCACCGTCTGCCGATGAATCTATTTCGTCATTTTTAAATGATTACAATCGCCAGAGCGCAACAATCGGATATCGAGGAGATCGCACGACTGCATGAAAAGGTATTCATCGGTTTTTTCCTGACATCACTGGGACGGAAATTCCTGCAGGAGCTCTACGCTGGATTTGCGGCGCGTCCGCACGGGATATTGCTGGTGGCCCGGGACGGCAAGGATCTCATCGGTTTTGCCGCCGGCACCACCCGCCCGCAGGAATTTTTTTCAAGCTTGCGGCGCCAGCGTGGAGTGTTTTTCTTGGCAAGAGCATTGCCGGCGATATTGCGAAATCCCATGCCGGTAGGAAGAAAACTGGTGTCCGCCTTTTTTTACCGCGGCGATCCACCGGCCAGCAGTGCCTCGGGCGCCTTGCTGAGCAGCATAGGGGTGGCGGCGGGATATCGCGGCCGGGCATTGGCGGATCAATTGCTGGATGGTTTTGAAAAGAAGGTTGCGGAACAAGGAATCGAAAGGGTCTATCTGACCACGGACGCCGCCAACAACGACCGCGTCAATGGCTTTTACCGCAAGAACGGTTATTCGGTCGAATGCCGATTCACGCAGAATGGCGGTCGCCCGATGCTGCGCTATATAAAAAATATTGGATTGAAGAATAATGACGAATAATGATTTTTTACCCTTCGCCCTACCCGAGATCGGCGAAGAAGAAATTGCCGAGGTATGCGATGCCTTGCGTTCCGGCTGGGTCACTACCGGGCCGAAAACACGCCAGTTCGAAAAGGATTTCGCCGCTTATCTCGGCATTGAGTCCGAAGCGATTGCTGTCAATTCTGCCACCGCCGGCCTGCACCTCGCGCTTGAAGCGATCGGCATCCAGCCCGGCGATGAAGTCATCACTACCACCCTGACCTTTACTGCGACCGGAGAAGTGATCCGTTATCTGGGTGCGCATCCGGTATTCGTCGATGTCAACCCGGTGACCCTGAACATCGACGTCGACGCCATCCGCCGCGCCATCACGCCCAGGACGCGCGCCATCCTGCCGGTGCACTACGGCGGCCTGGCCTGCGACATGGATGCCATCATCCGGCTGGCGCGCGAGCACGGCCTGAAGGTGGTGGAGGACGCAGCCCATGCATTTCCGACACGCTACAAGGGGCGGCTGGTCGGCACCCTGGACACCGATGTGACGGTGTTCAGCTTCTATGCCAACAAGACCATGACTACCGGAGAAGGCGGTATGATCGTCGCCCGCGATCCCGCCTTGGTGCAACGGATGAAGGTCATGCGCCTGCATGGCATCAGCCGCGATGCCTTCGATCGCTTTACTTCGCGTACGCCGGCCTGGTACTACGAGGTGATCGCGCCGGGTTTCAAATACAACCTGACCGACATTGCATCGGCATTGGGCATCCATCAGTTGCGCAAGATCGACCGTTTCCTGCTGCGGCGCCAGCAACTGGCGCGACGCTATTTTGAACAGCTGGCGGACTTGCCGCTGATTCTGCCGGCGGATGCGAATGCCCAGGACGGCAGCGCCCACTCCTGGCATCTGTTTGTCGTGCGCTTGCGCGAGAGCGTGAGGATCGAACGCAATGCAGTAATCGAGGAATTGTCGAAGCGCGGCGTCGGGACCAGCGTCCATTACATTCCTCTGCACCGGCAGCCGTACTGGAAAGAAACCTATTCGCTTTCGGAGGAACAATTTCCGGTCGCGGACCAGGCATATCAATCGATGATCAGCATTCCTCTGTATACGAAGATGAGCAATGCCGATCTAGACCGTGTAGTGAACGCCTTACGAAACATCTTGTCATGATGGCGAAAAGGTTGTTCGATATCGTTTTTTCAGCCCTTGGATTGATCGTTCTTTCGCCGCTACTAGCGCTTGTTGCAATTTGGATAAAAATAGATTCCAAGGGGCCGGTTTTCTTTCGCCAAGTGCGCGTTGGGCAATACGGCCAGGTTTTCAGGATCCATAAGTTTCGGACCATGCAGGCGGAGCAGTCTGCCACCGCGCCGCAGATCACGGTCGGCCGCGATGCGCGAATAACGCCAAGCGGCGCTTTTTTACGGAAATATAAAATCGACGAGTTGCCGCAGCTGATCGACGTGTTTATCGGCAGAATGAGCATCGTTGGGCCGCGACCGGAAGTGCCCAAGTATATCGATATGTATCCGGCTGAATTGCGCAAGCTGGTATTGTCGGTCAAGCCCGGTATCACTGACCGCGCATCATTGGAGTTCCGCGAAGAAAACGATTTGCTGGCCTCGGCTTTTGACCCGGAAAAAGAATATGTCGAAAAAATTCTTCCGATAAAGCAGAAATATTATGTGTGCTATGTCAAATCGAGGAATTTTATTGATGACATAAAAATCATAATCCTGACACTGTATTTCGTATTCGTCCGGCCGAAAAGCTGATTACCTTGCGGATGTTTGAGGCCTGCCCATGCTGATAAAATCTATCCTGGATTTATCGCGTTTCCACAAGCAGTTCATTGCTGCCGCCGTGGATTTTATTTTCCTGCCGCTGATATTTTCCACTGCGATATGGCTGCGCTTTGATGGCGTGAATGCTGGATTGTTTCGCCAATATGCCTGGTTCATTGCCGCCGCCCCCTTGGTATCGATCCCGATTTTCATCCGGCTTGGGTTATATCGCGCAGTGGTGCGCTTTATCGACCACAAGATCGTCTATGTTGTGGTGCTGGGGGTATCACTTTCGGTGTTGGCGCTGGGCGCGGTCGCGGCTTTCACGACGCATATGATCGGGCTGTCGCGCGGCGTCTTCGGTATATATTGGGTCAGCGCGATCATGTATATCATTGCCAGCCGCTTTGTCGCGCGTGGCTATTTTCTGCATGCCAGCGGCGCCACCGGCGCGGTACGTATTGCAATTTATGGGGCGGGCCATGCAGGAATCCAGCTGGCGAGCGCATTGCGTACCGTGCAAGACTATGTCCCCATGGCATTTATCGACGATAAGAAAGAATTGCAAGGGGCCACGATCGGAGGCATCAAGGTCTATTCTTCCGAGAATTTGGCGCGCCTGGTGCAAAAGAAAAAAATCAAGGAAATCCTGCTTGCCATACCGTCTCAGACCAAGCGCCAGCAAAAATACATTCTTGAAAAGCTGGAGCCGCTCAAAGTCAAGATCAAGGTTACTCCCCCTATTGAAAGCCTGATCAACGGCGAGTTGCGCGTGCAGGACGTGCGCGATATCGAGATCGAAGATCTGCTGGGGCGCGATGCGGTAGCTCCCGACAGGCAATTGATGTCGGCTTGCATTACCGGGAAATCGGTGCTCGTGACCGGTGCCGGTGGTTCCATTGGCGCCGAGTTGTGCCGCCAGATTCTTGCCTTGCGGCCGTCAAGACTGGTCTTGCTGGAAATGTCCGAATTTGCACTGTATTCGATCAAGGACGAACTGTCGCAGCTGCGCAGCCTATTGGGCATGGAGATGGAGATCACGCCGTTTCTGGGCTCGGTACTGGAGCAGGAAAAATGCAAGAGGATCATGCGTACCTTCATGATCGACACGGTGTACCATGCTGCCGCCTATAAGCATGTGCCGCTGGTCGAGCACAATCCGATCGAAGGCATCCGCAACAATGTGTTCGGTACCCTGAGCATCGCGCAAGCAGCGATGGCGGCCAGCGTCAAGAGTTTCGTCCTGATCTCGACCGACAAGGCGGTCCGCCCGACCAATGTGATGGGATCGACCAAGCGCATGGCCGAGCTGATTTTGCAAGCTTTTGCGCGACAGCAGACCGCAACCCGCTTTTGTATGGTGCGTTTTGGCAATGTGCTCGGATCGTCTGGTTCGGTCGTGCCCTTGTTTCGCAAACAGATCATGGCAGGTGGCCCAATCACGGTGACGCACCCGGAAATCACGCGCTATTTCATGACCATTCCGGAGGCGGCGCAACTGGTGTTGCAGGCGGGCGCCATGGGCGAGGGTGGTGACGTGTTCGTACTGGATATGGGAGAACCGGTCAAGATCGTGGATCTGGCGCGTCGCATGGTCCACCTGAGCGGTCTCGAGGTCAAAAGCGATGCAACGCCCGGTGGCACGATCGAAATACAGTATATCGGCTTGCGTCCGGGTGAGAAGCTGTTTGAGGAGCTACTGATTGGCGATAACGTGGAAGGCACCAGCCATCCCTTGATCATGCGCGCGCATGAAGCCGAAATTCAGTGGCCCGCGCTGCAAAAGCTGCTGATGGAGCTCAACCTTGCCTGTGACCGCTTCGATTACGAGGAAATGCGTGCGCTGTTGCTGAGAGCCGTGGCCGGTTATACCCCCCAGTGCGGCATTGAAGACTTTATCTGGCAAGCCCAGGACAAACAGGCGAAGCTGGGAAGGATATCGAAAGAATTGACGCTGCATTGAACCCGGAAAATCCGTTGGCCGAGTGCACCCATGCGGGCACTCGGGGAAATTCGATTTTTAACTATCTGTAGGAGGCTTCATGGATTTATCCAAATTATCGGTTACGGATTTGCGCGCCCTGCAAGAACAGGTCGCCCATGCTTTGAAAAAACGCGAACAACAGGAGCGGGCCGAGGCGCGAGCGCAAATCCTGGCAATTGCGCAAAGCGCCGGCATCTCACTGAAGGAATTGGTCGCGACCTCGTCGCCGCGTTCTAAGCGCAGTACCGTCGCGGTGCGCTATCGCCATCCGAACGACGCTTCGTTGCAGTGGACCGGCCGTGGTCGGCAGCCGAAGTGGGTGCAGGAGTGGGTGGCGTCCGGCCAATCGCTGGATGCGCTGAAGGTGTAGCTCTCCTGGAATCCTCTGCGGGTCGCTCCATGTCTGGGGCGACTGTCCCGTCGGCTGCTTGCAGCCGAACGACTCCTGTTCATTTCTCATGACCCAATCCCTGACTGTTACTTCAGGCATTTTCAAGGCCTACGACATTCGCGGCGTCGTCGGCAAGACGCTGGATGCGGCAATTGCGCGCCAGATCGGCCGTGCCTTTGGCAGCGCGGCGCGCGCCAAGGGCGAACAAACGGTGATCGTCGGCCGCGATGGCCGGTTGTCGGGACCGGATCTGGCGGCGGCGCTGGCCGAGGGTTTGCAGGCCGCCGGCGTCGACGTCATCGACCTCGGCGTGGTGGCGACGCCAATGCTGTATTTCGCCACCCATGTGCTCGATGCGCGCTCCGGCATCATGGTCACCGGCAGCCACAATCCGCCCGACTACAACGGTTTCAAGATGGTGCTGGCGGGCGAGGCGATCTACGGCGATGCGATCACGGCGCTGTACCGGGCGATCGTCGACGAGCGCTTCGCCAGCGGCGCCGGCAGTTACCGCAGGCACGACATCCGCGACGCCTATCTGCAGCGGATCGCCTCCGGCGTCGAACTGGCGCGGCCGATGAAGATCGCGGTCGATTGCGGCAACGGCGTGGCCGGCGCGTTTGCCGGCGATTTGTACCGGGCACTGGGCTGCGAGGTGGTCGAGCTGTTTTGCGAGGTCGACGGTAATTTCCCGAATCATCACCCCGATCCCGCCCACCCGGAAAATTTGCAGGACCTGATCCGCTGCCTGCGCGACACCGATGTCGAACTCGGCCTGGCGTTCGACGGTGACGGCGACCGCCTCGGCGTGGTGACCAAGGATGGCCGGATCATCTATCCGGACCGGCAACTGATGCTGTTTGCGCAGGACGTGCTGACGCGCCATCCTGGGCAGCAGATCCTGTACGACGTCAAATGCACGCGCCACCTGGCGCCGTGGATCGAGCGCCACGGCGGGGTGCCACTGATGTGGAAGACCGGCCATTCGCTGGTGAAGGCGAAGATGCGCGAAACCGGCGCACCGCTCGGCGGCGAAATGAGCGGTCACGTCTTCTTCAAGGATCGCTGGTACGGTTTCGATGACGGCCTGTACGCCGGCGCCCGACTGCTGGAACTGGCGAGCCGGGTCGCCGATCCGTCGGCGCTGCTGAATGCGTTGCCGCAGTCGTCCAGCACGCCGGAGCTGCAACTGCCGCTGGCCGAAGGCGAAAACTTCGCGCTGATCGAAACCATGCAGCGCGATGCCGGTTT